>CAZKDU010000095.1:2016-7091 GCA_964551485.1 uncultured Burkholderiaceae bacterium | reverse complement strand
ACGGCTCGATCATGCCGTGCTGCTCGGCCATGCGGCGGATCCAGCGGTCGCTTTTGATGCTCATGGTGGGTGCTTCTCCAGCCGTCGATTCTGGCATGGGCCCCGGGGCGACTTTTCCCAGGCATTCAGCCCCTTCTGAATTTTCAGTAATTACTGAAAATTCAGAACATTCGGTACAATGCGCCGCATGAACCCCAGCCTGCTGCCGCCCCTGAACCGTGAATTCATCGCCCACTTCGGCGAGATGGGCAGCCGCTGGGGCATCAACCGCACGGTGGGCCAGATCTACGCGCTGCTATTTGTCTCGCCCCAGGCCATGAACGCCGACGACATCGCCGAGCGGCTCGAGCTGTCGCGCTCCAGCGTCAGCATGGGCCTGAAGGAGCTGCAGGCCTGGCGCCTGGTGCGGCTGCGCCACCTGCCGGGCGACCGGCGCGAGTACTTCGAGACCCTGGGCGACGTCTGGGACATCTTCCGTGTGCTGGCCGAGGAGCGGCGCCGGCGCGAGATCGAGCCCACGCTGTCCATGCTGCGCATGGCCCTGCTCGAAGAGGCCGGCAGCGAGGCCGAGCGCCACGCCCAGGCCCGCATGCGCGAGATGCACGACCTGATCGAGCGCCTGACCACCTGGTTCGACGATGTGCAGAAGCTCGCCCCCGAAACCGCGCTGCAGCTCATGGGCATGGGCGCCACGGTGACGCGCGTGCTCGAATTCAAAGACCGCCTGACCGGCAAGTCGCCGGCCCGGGCGGCCAGCGCGCCGGCCGCCGCCGGCAAGACCCGCCCCCCCAGCGACACGGAGGCCTGACCCATGGACGACGCCCTGACCCTCTCGCGCCTGCAGTTTGCCGCGAACATCAGCTTTCACATTCTGTTTCCCAGCATCAACATCGCGCTGGCCTGGTTCCTGCTGTTCTTCCGCCAGCGCGCCATCGCCACCGGCGACCCGGCCTGGGACCAGGCCCACTACTTCTGGACCAAGGTGTTCGCACTGACCTTTGCGCTGGGCGTGGTCTCGGGAATCGTCATGAGCTTCCAGTTCGGCACCAACTGGCCAGGCTTCATGCAGAAGACCGGCAACATCGCCGGCCCGCTGCTCGGCTACGAGGTGCTGACCGCGTTCTTCCTCGAGGCCACCTTCCTCGGCATCATGCTGTTCGGGCGCGGCCGGGTCTCCGAGCGCACCCACCTGGTGGCCACCTTCCTGGTGGCCTTCGGCACGACCATGTCGGCGTTCTGGATCCTGAGCCTCAACTCCTGGATGCAGACCCCCGCCGGCCACGAACTGGTGGACGGCCAGTTCGTCGCGCGCGACTGGGTCGCCGTGGTGTTCAACCCCTCGTTCCCCTACCGCCTGGTGCACAAGCTGCTGGCCTCCACGCTCACCGCCTCGTTCCTGATCGCCGGCCTGTCGGCCTGGCAGCTGCTCAAGGGCAGCGCCACCGCCGGCACCCACAAGGCCCTGCGCGCGGCCCTGCTGACCGCCGCCGTGGCCGCGCCGCTGCAGATCGTGGCCGGCGACGCCCACGGCCTGAACACCTTGCACCACCAGCCGGCCAAGATCGCCGCGGTGGAGGGCATCTGGCACACCGAGAAGGGCGCGCCGCTGACCCTGTTCGGCTGGCCCGACGAGGCCCAGGGCAAGACCCATTTCGCCGTGCAGGTGCCGCGCCTGGCCAGCCTGGTGCTGACCCACGAGCTCGACGGCGAACTCAAGGGCCTGAACGAGTTCCCCGGCGCCCACCCGCCGGTGGCGCCGGTGTTCTGGGGTTTCCGCGTGATGGTCGGCATGGGCACGCTGATGCTGGCCGTGGCCTGGCTCGGCGCCTGGCAGCTCTGGCGCCAGCGCGGCCAGGCCCAGCTGCGCCTGTCGCCGCTGCTGCTGCGCGGGCTGGCGCTGATGAGCTTCGCCGGCTGGGTGGCCACACTGGCCGGCTGGTACGTGACCGAGGTCGGGCGCCAGCCCTACATCGTCTACGGCCTGCTCAAGACCGCCGAGGTGGTGGCGCCCAACGCCCCGCCGCACGTGGCCCTGACCCTGGCCGCCTACGTGGTGGTCTATGGCCTGCTGCTGATCACCTACGCCGGTGTGCTCAAGCACATGGCCGAGCACCCGACCGAGCTGGCGCGCGACGTGCAGCCCGGCCACACCGCCACCGCCTGACCTGCTGCAAGGAGACCGCCATGGCACTCACCTGGGCCCACCTGCTCCCCCTGTTCTTCATGGCCGTGATGGGCCTGGCCCTGCTGGCCTACGTCGTGCTGGACGGCTACGACCTCGGCGTGGGCCTGCTGCTGCCGCGCGCCAGCGCCGCCGACCAGGACGTGATGATCTCCAGCATCGGCCCGTTCTGGGACGCCAACGAGACCTGGCTGGTGCTGGGCGTGGGCGTGCTGCTGGTGGCCTTTCCGATGGCGCATGGCATCGTGCTGCAGGCGCTGTACCTGCCGGTGGCGGTGATGCTGATCGGCCTGGTCCTGCGCGGCGTGGCGTTCGACTTCCGGGTCAAGGCGCCGATGCGCTATAAGCCGTTCTGGAACCACGCTTTCTTCACCGGCTCGCTGCTGGCCAGCAGCGCCCAGGGCTGGATGCTGGGCAGCTACATCACCGGCTTCGACAATGGCACGCTGGGCCTGCTGTTCAGCCTGGGCGTGGCGCTGACCCTGCCCGCCGCCTACGTGCTGCTGGGCGCGGGCTGGCTGATCATGAAGGCCGAGGGCGCGCTGCAGGCCCAGGCCGTGCACTGGGCGCGCCAAGCGCTCTGGCCCATGCTGGGCGGCATGCTGGCGATCTCAGTCGCCACGCCCCTGGTCAGCCCCACGGTGTTCAGCAAGTGGTTCAGCCTGCCCGAGATGCTCTTGCTGCTGCCCATTCCGCTGACCTGCCTGGCCGCGTTCCTGGGGGTGCGTCTGGTGGTGAACCGCCCGGCCATCGTGCAGGCCGGCTACGGCTGGGTGGTGTTCGCCGCCACCGTGCTGCTGTTCGTGATGGCCTTCTTCGGCCTGGCCTACAGCCTCTACCCCTACATCGTGATCGACCGCATGACGGTCTGGCAGGCCGCCATCGGCACCGAGTCGCTGACCGTGATCTTCTTGGGTGTGGCCGTCACGCTGCCGGCCATCATCGGCTACACGGTGTTCATGTACCGGGTGTTCTGGGGCAAGGCGCGCGCCCTCTCCTACCACTGAGCCCGGGCCAGGCCGGGCCAAGGCCGTCCGCCCTGCGGGTTGCGCCCCCTCAGGGGCGCGGCCCGGTCGCCATGGCCGGGCCGGCACCGCCCTCGGGCGAGCTGGCCAGCACGGTGCGCTGCACCACCCGGTCGTCGCCCAGCACGACCAGCGCGAACAGCAGCTCGTCCAGGCTCTCGGCGCGTGTGGTCTTGCGCGCCAGCAGCGGCGTGGCGCGCGGGTCCAGCACCACGAAGTCGGCCTCGCAGCCGGGCTGCAGGTTGCCCACCACCCCGTCCAGGCCCAGGGCACGCGCGGCGCCGGCCGTGTGGCGCCACCAGAGCTGGCTGGGCGCGAGCGAGACACCGGGCTTGGTCTGGCCCTCGCGGCCCGCGCCGTAGGCCATGAGCATGGTGTGGAACGGGCTGAAGCTGGTGCCACCGCCGACGTCGCTGGCCAGGCCCCAGGCGAAACCGGCACGCTCGGCGGCCACGAAATCGAAGAAGCCGCTGCCCAGGAACAGATTGCTGCTAGGGCAGACGGCGGCCGCAGTGCCACTGTCGCGCAGCAGGGCGCGGTCGACTGCGTCCAGGTGGATGCAGTGGGCATAGACGGCGCGCGCGCGCATCAGCCCGAAGTCGGCGTAGGTGGCGAGGTAGCTGCGCGAATGGGGGAACAGCGCGCGCGCCCAGGCCACTTCGTCGCGGTTCTCGGCCACGTGCGACTGCACCCAGGCCGTGGGGTGGCGCGCCGCCAGCTCGCCTGCGCCGCGCAGCTGGGCCTCGCTGCTGGTGGGCGCGAAGCGCGGCGTGATCGCGTAACCAAGCCGGCCCACACCGTGCCAGCGCTGCAGCAGCGCCTCGCTGTCGAGCAGGCTTTGCTCGGTCTGGTCGCGCACGCCCTCGGGCGAGTGCCGGTCCTGCAGCACCTTGCCGGTGATCAGGCGCAGGCCGCGGCGCTGCGCCTCGGCCATGAGCGCATGCACCGAGGCCGGGTGCGAGGTCGCGAACACCAGCGCCGTGCTGACCCCGTGGCGCAGCAGCTCCGCTATGAAAAAGTGAGCAACTTCTTCAGCATGGTCAAGGGCCGAGAAGCGTTTTTCATGGGGAAAGGTGTAGCGTTCGAGCCAGGGCAGCAGGCCCTCGGCAGGGGCGCCGATCACGTCGGTCTGCGGGTAGTGCAGGTGCAGGTCGATGAAGCCGGGCGCGATCAGCCGGCCTGGCAGCTCGGTCACCGCCAGGCCGGGGTGGCGCGGCGCCAGGCGGGCGTGGCTGCCCGCGTCCAGCACCCGGCCCAGGCCGTCGGGCCCGGGGCCGAGCACCAGCAGGCCGTCGGGCTCGTACAGGGCCTGACCGTCGTCGGCGAAGCGCAGCAGGGCCGCGCGGTAGGCACGGCGCGCCGGCGGACCGGGCTCAGTAGTCGTGTTCGACAAAACGCTCGAAGGTCTCGTGGACCTGGTGCAGGTAGCGCTGCTTGGTTGCGGCGTCGGTAAAGCTGGCCTGGATGCTGTTGCGCGCCAGTGCGTAGGCGTGCTGGGTGGTCAGGCCCAGGGCGGCGAAGGTCTGCGTGAAGTTGTCGTTAAGGTAGCCGCCAAAGTAGGCCGGGTCGTCCGAGTTGACGGTGGCGCACAGGCCGGCGTCGAGCAACTGGCGCAGGTTGTGCGCGGCCAGGCTGGGGAACACACAGAGCTTGAGGTTGGACAGCGGGCAGACCGTGAGCGGCACCTGCTCCTGGGCCAGGCGCGCCATCAGGGCCGTGTCCTGGCTGCTGCGCACGCCGTGGTCGATGCGCTCGACCTTGAGCACGTCGAGCGCCCGCCACCCGTAGGCCGGTGGCCCCTCCGCGCCGGCGTGCGCCACCAGGCGGAAGCCGAGCGCGCGGCAGCGCGCGAACACGCGCGCCAACTT
>CAZKDU010000095.1:0-2006 GCA_964551485.1 uncultured Burkholderiaceae bacterium | reverse complement strand
TCGAGTCCAGGCCCACGCCCAGGATCAGGTCGCGGTGGGGCAGCGCCTGCTCCAGCGTCTCGAACGCTTCCTCTTCCGACAGGTGGCGCAGGAAACACAGGATCAGTTCGGCGTCGACCCCGAGCTGGCTGCGCGCGTCCACGCAGGCGCGGTGCAGGCCGCGCACCACGGTGTCCATGGGCACGCCACGCGCGGTGTGGGTCTGCGGGTCGAAGAAGATCTCGGCGCGCAACACGTGCTCGGCGGCGGCGCGGCGCAGGTAGGCCATGGCCATGTCGTAGAAGTCGGCCTCGTGCAGCAGCACGCTGGCGCCGGCGTAGTAGATGTCCAGGAAGCTCTGCAGGTTGGTGAAGGCGTAGGCCGCGCGCAGCGCCTCCACGCTGTCGTAGGGCAGGCGGACGCCGTTGCGCTGCGCCAGCGCGAAGATCAACTCGGGTTCGAGCGAGCCCTCGATGTGCATGTGCAGCTCGGCCTTGGGCATGGCGCGCAGCAGCGCGGGCAGGCGGGAGGGGGGCACGGGGTGGACTTTGAACATGGAAAAACTCCGTGGGTCTGTGAACGCGTGTGGGCGATCTCGCAGGGAGCCACCCGCACGCTCCGAGGTTGCCGGGCCAGCCCATTGTGTCGCAGGAACCGGCCTCGCCGACAATAGCGGCTGCACAAATTCGCCCCCTGGCGCGCTTGCTGTCCCGTCACCGCGCCTTTGCCACCCCTTCATGGCCCTGCCCTCCGACCTCGCCAGCGCCCAGGCGCTCATCCACACCACCCAGGCGCGGCTGCATGCGCACGGCCTGGGCCTGCGTGCGCCGCCGTCCGAGCCCACCACCTGCTGCGGCCGCGGCTGCAACGGCTGCGTCTGGGAGGGCTATTACGCCGCCCTGGGCTTCTGGCTCGAGGACGCCGAGGCGCTGCTGGCGCCGGCAGCCCCGCCCTCGCCTGGCGGTGGCTGAGGCCGGGCGCCAGCTCAGGCCACCAGGATGGCGCGAAAGTCGTTCACGTTGGTGTGGGTCGGCCCGGTCACCAGCAGGTCGTCCAGAGCGCTGAAGAAGCCGTAGGCGTCGTGGCGCGCCAGGTGCTCGGCCAGGCCCAGGCCCCGGGCGGCGGAGCGCGCCAGCGTGTCGGGTGCCACAAAGGCGCCGGCGTTGTCCTCCACACCGTCGATGCCGTCGGTGTCTGCGGCCAGGGCCCAGACCCCGGGCTGGCCGTTCAGGGCCTGGGCCAGGCCCAGGCAGAACTCGCCGGCGCGCCCGCCACGCCCACGCACCAGGCCCGGCGGCGGCGCGCCCACCGTCACCGTGGTCTCGCCGCCCGAGAGGATCACGCAGGGCCGCTGGAAGGCCCACCGGTCGCGCGCCACGGCGCGCGCCAGCGCCGCCTGCAGGCGTCCGAGCTCGCGCGACTCGCCCTCCAGGTCGTCGCCCAGCACATGGGCGGCAATGCCCTGGGCGCGCGCCACCTCGGCCGCGGCCTGCAGCGACTGCTGCGGCGTGGCGATCAGCGCAAAGCGCGCCTGCACCAGGCGCGGGTCACCGGGTTTGGGGGTTTCCAGCAGGCCCTGGCGCAGCGCCTCGGCCACGTCCTCGGGCAAGATGATGCCGCGGCGCGCCAGGATCTCCAGCGCCTGGGCGCAGGTGCTGGCGTCGGCCACGGTGGGGCCGCTGGCGATCACCGAAGGCTCGTCGCCCGGCACGTCGCTGATGGCCAGCGTGAGCAACGGCGCCGGGGCACAGGCCAGGGCCAGCCGCCCGCCCTTGATGGCCGAGAGGTGCTTGCGCACGCAGTTCATCTCGTCGATGGGCGCGCCGCTGAGCAGCAGCTGCTGGTGCACACGCTGCTTGTCAGCCAGCGTCAGGCCGCCCCCGGGCCAGGTGGCGGGCAGGGTCAGCAGGGCCGAACCACCGCCCGAGATCAGGCACAGCACCAGGTCGTCGGCCGTGAGTCCACGGGTCAGTGCCAGCATGCGCTCGGCCGCGGCCAGGCCGGCGGCGTCGGGCACCGGGTGCGCG
>CAZKDU010000094.1:0-7189 GCA_964551485.1 uncultured Burkholderiaceae bacterium | reverse complement strand
CGGCCCGGCCCGCTGCTTCGACGACGAGCAGTCCGCGCTGAAGGCCATTCTGGACGGCAAGATCAAGCCCGGCGACGTGATGGTGCTGCGCTACCTCGGCCCCAAGGGCGGTCCCGGCATGCCCGAGATGCTGGCCCCCACCGGTGCGCTGATCGGCGCCGGCCTGGGCGAGTCGGTGGGTCTGATCACCGACGGCCGCTTCTCCGGCGGCACCTGGGGCATGGTGGTCGGCCATGTGGCGCCGGAAGCGGCGGCTGGCGGCACCATTGCTTTTGTGCAGGAAGGCGACTCGATCACCATCGACGCCCATGCGCTCAAGCTGGAACTCAACGTGCCCGAGGCCGAGCTGGCCCGCCGCCGCGAAGGCTGGACACCCCCAGCCCCGCGTTACACGCGCGGCGTGCAGGCCAAGTTCGCGTTCAACGCCGCCAGCGCCAGCCAGGGCGCGGTGCTCGACGCGTTCTGACGACCCGCTGCGGCGCGGCGCCGCAGCGGCCAGCGAAGCCAATGGCTCAGCGCCGGCGCTGCGAAATGCCCAGGCGCTCCCGGTTGCGCGCGTGGCGCTTTTCCTTGCGTCGCTGGGTGCGGGCCTCGGCTTGGCGTTTGGTGTGACCTGACCAGTCGGCCCAGGTCCACCAGACTGCGGCCAGACCGAACGGCAAGGCGATCAGCCACCAGCCCCAGCCTGCCACGGGCGCCACCTCGAGCCATTTCAGCAACAGCAGCAACAGACCGATGCCCAAAAACCCCATGCCACACCCCGTTACAACTGACGTGTCAGTTTAAGGTCAACGGCTTTGCCTAAAATCTCGTTATAACCGGTATTCTTGTCCTAACTACCCACGAGGATTCAATGAAGCGTTTTGTTTTCACCCTGCTGGCCACCGCTGCTGTCGCCGCCCCTGCTTTCGCCGACCAAGCCTTGGCCAATGCCAAGAGCTGCATGGCCTGCCACTCCGTGGCCGCCAAGGTGGTGGGCCCGGCCTTCAAGGACGTCGCCGCCAAGTACGCGGGCCAAAAAGACGCCGCTGACAAGCTGGCTGCCAAGATCGTGAATGGCAGTTCCGGCGCCTGGGGCCCCGTGCCGATGCCCCCGAACCCGGTCAGCGCCGACGAAGCCAAGAAGCTTGCCACCTGGGTCCTGACCCTCAAGTGAGCCACTGGTTCTGACAAAAGCCCCGCCTGGTCGGGGCTTTTTTTATGCCGCTCAGCCAGACTTTTTGGTGGCAGGTCCTGATCGTTTTGCTGGAACCGCGTCAGCTTTCACAGAAATGACAAACTCCGCCCAGCAGATTGGTGTTTTCACTCCATATGTGAATCCCGATCTGCTGATATATTGCAGTGCAACATCCCACAATCAGAGTCGTCCATGCTTTACCAGTTCTACGAAACCCAGCGCGCCCTGATGGAGCCGTTCGCGGACTTTGCACAGGCCGCTGCCAAGCTTTACAGCAACCCGCTTTCGCCGTTCGGCCAGAACCCGTTCGCGCAGCGCATGTCGGCCGGTTACGACCTGCTGTACCGCCTGGGCAAAGACTATGAGAAACCGTCTTTCGGCATCCGCACCGTGACGCTGGATGGGGTGGACATCGCCATCCACGAACGTGTCGAACTGGACAAGCCGTTCTGCGAGTTGCGCCGCTTCAAGCGCTTCAGCGACGACCCGGCCACGCTGAACAAGCTCAAGGGCGAGCCGGCCGTGCTGATCGTGGCGCCGCTGTCGGGCCACTACGCCACGCTGCTGCGTGACACCGTCAAGTCCATGCTCAAGGACCACAAGGTCTACATCACCGACTGGAAGAACGCCCGCACCGTGCCGCTGTCTGAGGGCGAGTTCCACCTGGATGACTACGTGAATTACGTGCAGGAATTCATTCGCCATCTGCAGGGCGTGTATGGCAACTGCCACGTGATCAGCGTCTGCCAGCCCACTGTGCCGGTGCTGGCTGCGGTCTCGCTGATGGCTTCACGCGGTGAAACCACCCCGCTGTCCATGACCATGATGGGCGGACCGATCGACGCGCGCAAGTCCCCCACGGCCGTGAACAACCTGGCCATGAACAAGAGCGCCAGCTGGTTCGAAAACAACGTGATCTACCGCGTGCCCAGCAACTTCCCAGGTGCCGGCCGCCGGGTCTATCCGGGCTTCCTGCAGCACACGGGCTTCGTGGCCATGAACCCGGACCGCCACGCCAACAGCCATTACGACTACTTCAAAGACTTGATCAAGGGCGACGACGCCAGCGTTGAAGCCCACCGCAAGTTCTACGACGAGTACAACGCCGTGCTCGACATGGACGCCGACTATTACCTGGAAACCATCCGCACCGTGTTCCAGGAGTTCAAGCTCTGCAACGGCACTTGGGACATCAGGAACCCTGCAGGCAAGTCTGAGCGTGTCCGCCCGCAAGACATCACCAGCACCGCCCTGTTCACGGTCGAAGGCGAGCTCGATGACATCTCCGGTTCGGGCCAGACCGAAGCGGCCCACGGCCTGTGCAGCGGCATCCCAGCCAGCCACCAGAAACACTTGGAGGCCAAGGGCGCCGGCCACTATGGCATCTTCAGCGGCCGCCGCTGGCGCGAGGAGGTTTACCCCCAGGTCAAAGCCTTCATCTCCGCGCACCAGCCCGCATCCACCGGGGTGACCACCGCAGTGGCGCTGGCCAGCAAGCCTGCTCGCAAGAGCACTGCCCGCAGCCGGAAGTAAGCCCACTTGCCCCTCGCGCTCGCCGACCGCCTCAACGCCGTTCTGCCGCAGACCCAGTGCACGCGCTGTGGCTACCCGGACTGCGCGGCCTATGCACGCGCCATGGCAGACGGCCAGGCGGCCATCAACCAGTGCCCACCGGGTGGGGCCCAGGGCATTGAGCGGCTGGCACGCCTGACCGGCCAGGCACCGCTGCCCCTGAATCCAGCCCATGGACAGGAAGGCCCGCGCCTGCTGGCCCTGATCGATGAAGCCTGGTGCATCGGCTGCACCAAGTGCCTGGCAGCCTGCCCGACCGATGCCATCGTCGGTGGGCACAAGCGAATGCACACCGTGCTGCCCGAGCATTGCACCGGCTGCGAGTTGTGCATCCCGGTCTGTCCGGTGGACTGCATCTCGCTGGAAAATGCCAGTGGCACACACACCGGCTGGGACGCCTGGTCCGAGGCGGCAGCCCACCAGGCCCGGGAACGCTATGCTTTTCATAGCAACCGATTCAGCGCCGGCAAGGCCAAGCACCAGAAACCACCCTCATCGTCTGCACCGGCGAACACCCCAGCACCCCAAGGCGGTGTGGACCCCAAACAGGCCTTGATTGCCGCCAGCCTGGCGCGCGCCCGGGCGGCACGCCAGACCCCACCTGCAGGTGCAGGCGGCTGAGGCACGAGCCCATCACACAGCCGGCACCCCGCTGGGGCCGGCCCGGCTTCACTGCACGAGGTTTTTGTAGACGCCGCAGCCCACGTACAGGTCGTCCACCTGTTCCACGTAGGACATCTTGGTCTGCACCGAGCCGTTGGTCGGGTTGGTAATGTCGTACTCGACCCAGCCCGGGCCCTCGGCAGCCTGGCGCACGATGGCGGCCATGAGCCGTGCGCCATCGATGCCCGCGATGCCATGCACCGAGCTGCCGACCTTGCCCGGGTTGCCAGCAAATGCCAGGTAGGTGCCCTCGCCGTCCAGTGCAAACACGTACATGTCTCGGTCGTGGAAACCGTTGCCGGTCTGGGTCAGCTCACGCAGGAAGACCTCGCGCGAATTCTGCCGGCGCAGCGCCATGGCGCGTTCCACCAGGGCCATGGCCTCTTCGGCCGTGCCTTGCTGCAAGCGGAACCCTGACACCGCCCGGGCCAGCACAGCGGCGCGCTCCTCCAGGCTCTGGGCCTGGGCCACGGCGCGCTCCACCATCTGGGCGTTGCGCTGGGTGATCTCGTCGAGTTGCGACACCGCAGCCGAGATTTCGCGCAGGCCAGTGCTCTGCTCGGCACTGGCGGTGGAAATCTGCGACATGTTCGAGGCCACGCCACGGATTCCCGACACCACCCGGGTCATGCCGTCGCCGGCCTGGCGGATCTGGGCCACGCTGGCCTCGACCTGGGTGGTCGAGGTCTGGATGAGCTGGCGGATTTCCTTGGCCGAGTCGGCCGATCGCTGCGCCAGGTTGCGCACCTCGGTGGCCACCACCGCAAACCCCCGCCCCTGCTCGCCGGCACGCGCCGCCTCCACGGCCGCGTTGAGCGCCAGGATGTTGGTCTGAAAGGCCAGACCATCGATCACACCGATGATTTCGTTCATGCGCTGCGCGCTCTGGTGGATGGCCTCCACCGAGGCCACGGCCGATCCCATGGCCTGCGCCCCGGTCTCGGCGGCATCGCGCACGCCGGTGGCCTGGGTGTCGGCCTGGCCGGCCGTGCTGGCATTCTGCTGCACCACCGAGGACAGCTCCTGCACGCTGGCCGAGGTCTGCTCGAGATTGGCGGCCTGTTGCTCGGTGCGCTCGGCCAAGTGGCGGCTGCTGCTCGCTAGGTGGTGGCCGGCGTAAGCCACCAGGGCTGAGTTGCTGCGCACATTGGCCACCGTGGCCGACAGGGTGGTCACCATTTGCTGCATCAGGCCGGCCACCTGCGCCAGCTCGTCATGCCCGGCGGCCCGTGTCGATGGCAGCAGGTTGCCTGCGGCGATCTGCTGCACCCACGTCGTCAACTGCCGGAAATCCTGCGTGAAGCTGGCATAGAACGCTGCCGCCAGGTACAGAAACAGCCCCAGCCCGCTCCATTGGCCGACCTGAGCCACGCCAGCCCAGGCCGGGCCCAGGAGGGCCGCCAGCGCCTGCAGCGCCAATGCCCCTCCCAGCACCCCCGCCAGCAGCACCAGCTTGACGGGCAGCCGCAGCCCGCGCATGACCACCATTCCGGGTCGAAGCAATGTGTTCATCATCGTGTGTGTCATCCTCTTGTGGGAAAGGCCGCACAGGAGCGGCCTTGTCGGTCAAAAGCCGAGGTTGCTCAGTGCAGCAGCCCGGACTGGGCTGGGCCACGCGACACCGTGCCGCTGGCCTCCAGTTGCTGGAACAGCGACACTGCCATGGCGCGCAGCACCGCGTCGTCGAGGCTGTGCGCGCACGCCAGTTGGTCCTGGGCGTACTGCGGATCGTGCATCATGGTGCTGGCGCTGACGCACAGGCCGTTTTCGGCCATGCGCAGCGTGAAGGCCTGCAGCAGCGCAAACGGCACACAGACCGACTGCACCGCAAAACGGCTGTGCGCGCCGTCGTGCACGGCCAGGGCCGAAGGCAGGCGTTGCGGATGCGGGTGCAACCGGGCCGATGGAGTGGGTGTGCTGGGCATGTCAACCTCCGTGCGGGATGACCATAGGGTAGCCGCCAGCGACACTCCAGCGGCCATGAAAAAAGGCGGCAAATGCCGCCTCATCCTCGGTTCGGTCGGCGCTCGGGCCAGGCCCGGGGCCGCTTCGCGTGCGCCGCCTCAGACTGCCTGCGGTGCGCGGGCCAGGGCCGCAAAAGCCGCCACCACCTCGGGTGGGGCCTGCACCAGCTCGATCAGCACGCCCTCCCCGCCGATCGGCAAATCTTCGTTGCCCTTGGGATGGACAAAACAGATGTCGAAGCCCGCCGCCCCTTTGCGGATGCCACCTGGCGCAAAACGCACGCCCTGGGCCGTGAGCCACTGCACAGCCTCGGGCAGCCGGTCGATCCACAGGCCGATGTGGTTGAGCGGCGTGGTGTGCACCGCGGGTTTCTTGTCAGGGTCCAGCGGCTGCATCAGGTCAACCTCGACCTTGAACGGGCCGCTGCCGATGGCGCAGATGTCCTCGTCCACGTTCTCGCGCTCGCTCTTGAACGTGCCGGTGACCTCCAGACCAAGCATGTCCACCCACAGCTTTTGCAGCCGGGCCTTGTCCGGGCCACCGATGGCAATTTGCTGGATGCCCAGCACTTTGAAGGGGCGCGCCGTGCTCATGCAAATTCCACGATGGGTTGATCCACCACCAGCGAGTCGCCCTTGGCGGCCAGCACCTTGCCCACCACGCCATCGGCGGCGGCGAACAACACGTTCTCCATCTTCATGGCCTCGATCACGGCCACGCGTTCACCGGCCTGCACCTTCTGGCCCGGCTGCACCGCCACCTCGACCAGCAGGCCGGGCATGGGCGACAGCACGAAGCGGCTCATGTCAGGCGGCGCCTTGTAGGGCATCAGCCGGTGCAGCTCGGCCATGCGCGGCGAGCCCACCAGCGCGTCGATCTGCGTGCCGTTGTGCTGCACGCGCAGCGCCAGCGGGTTCTTGGTCGAGCCGCGTTCCACCTGGGCGGTGAAGGGCTGGCCGTTGACCGTGCCGGTAATGGCCACGTCGTTCAGGCGCGAGGTGCTGCAGATGGCGTAGCTCTTGTCGCCCACACGCACCGTGGCCGTGCCGGTGCTGCCGACGAACTCGTCCACGTGCACCGGGGTATAGCGGTGCCCGCCCTCGCCCCCCAGGGTGATGACCACGCAATCGCTGCCCACCGGCGCGCCGTAGCCTGGCAGCTGACCTGACATGGCGGCTGCGCGCTCGCGCGACTTGCGGCGCACAAAGGCCGCCAGCGCCACCAGAAAGTCCGGGTCGTCGTGCGGCACGTCCTCGGCGTGGAAGCCCTTGGCGTAGTGCTCGGCGATGAAGCCGGTGTTGAATTCGCCGGTGACGAACTTCGGGTGCGCCAGCAGCGCGGCCTGAAACGGGATGTTGCTGCTGATGCCGCGGATCACGAAGCCGTTGAGCGCCGCGCGCATCTTGGCGATGGCGTCATGGCGGTCGGTGCCGTGCACGATGAGCTTGGCGATCATCGAGTCGTAGAACATCGGGATCTCGCCGCCATCCTGCACGCCGGTGTCCACCCGCACGCCGTACAGCGCCTCGGTGTTGGCCTGGAACATGCTCTCGGGCGGGGTCTGGAAGCGCACCAGGCGGCCGGTGGAGGGCAGGAAGTTGCGGAACGGGTCTTCGGCGTTGATGCGGCACTCGATGGCCCAGCCTTCGCGCTTCACGTCGGCCTGGGTGATAGGCAGCTTCTCGCCCGCGGCCACGCGGATCATCAGCTCCACCAGGTCCAGACCGGTGATGCACTCGGTCACCGGGTGCTCGACCTGCAGCCGGGTGTTCATCTCCAGGAAGTAGAAGTCCTGGTCCTTGCCGACCACGA
>CAZKDU010000093.1:0-7346 GCA_964551485.1 uncultured Burkholderiaceae bacterium | reverse complement strand
GGCAGGGGAGGAAGGATTCGAACCCTCGAATGCCGGAATCAAAATCCGGTGCCTTAACCAACTTGGCGACTCCCCTACACAGGTTGACAGTCAATGACTGCCCACCGATGAATTGTCGCTGGCGGCCCAACCCCACAATGGATGAACCGCCAAATTGCTGCACTGGCGTATTTGCCAACTGCCGGGAGCGCTGGTGAACTCCTGGGCGTGCTGCATTTGTGCAAACACCGCGCTGCCAGAGCCTGTCATCCTGCCTTGCAACTGGTTGTCCTGCAGCCATTGAAGGGCGAGGGCAAGGTCTGGGCAGAGCGCTTGGGCCACTGGCTGCAAGCTGTTTTGACCGAAGCCAAATGGGTTTGCAGCAAAGCCTGAGATTGTAGCAGTTTCTGAATCGCGTTTCAGCAACGGGCTGGCAAAAATTTCCTGGGTGGCCAGCCCGGCCTCGGGTTTGACCACCACGAAGCGTGCCGCGGGCAGCTCCAGCGGGGTGATCTGCTCCCCGATGCCCTCGACCCAGGCGTTGCGGCCGCGCAGGAAAAACGGCACGTCGGCGCCCAGCGCCAGGCCAATCTGCTCGAGTCGTGCCAGCGGCAGCCGCAGGCCCCACAGGCGGTTCAGGGCCAGCAGGCAGGTGGCCGCATCGGACGAGCCGCCGCCCATGCCGGCCTGGGCCGGGATCGACTTGGCCACGCCGATGTGGGCGCCGCAGCCAGGCGCCAGCGCCTGCAGGGCGCGCGCGGCGCGCAGCACCAGGTCATCGGCGGGCAGCGGTGTGGTCAGGTCCTCGCGGCTGAGCTGGCCGTCGCTGCGCCATTCCACGTGCAGGGTGTCGTGCCAGTCGATCAGCATGAAGGCCGCCTGCAGCAGGTGATAGCCATCTGGTCGGCGGCCCGTGATGTGCAGGAACAGGTTGAGCTTGGCCGGTGCAGCCAGGTCGTACAGGGCCTTCATGCCAGGGGACGAGCCGTGGCTTCAGCGGTCCACGGCCAGCCGCAGTTCAACCTCTGGCGCTGGGTCGAAGCGCTGCACCACCAGGCGGCCGTCGGCCAGGCGCGACATGTCGGTGCGCCAGCCCGGGGCCGTGGTGTTGTTGCCTTGCAACCAGTCGAACAGGGTGCGCACCGGGATCGGGGCTCCCAGGGCCAGGGCAACCAGCGAGTCCAGCGAACTGTAATGCTGCACCTGGTTGTTACCGCGCCAGATGGCATCGTTGGGCGTCCAGCTGATTTGCATGAGGGTGCTGCCCAGCGGTGAAAACAGCAGCAAATCCCCTTGCGCGGCATGGCCTCGCAGTTCAAACCCGGCGTGGTAGGCCTGCGGCGGGTCGTTGTCGATGCGCAGCGACAAGCGCCCGGTCCAGTTGCCGACGCGTGAGGCCCCGTTCGACGTGAGGTTGGTCTTGACGGCGAGCGGGGGCGTGGCGGTGGAAGGGGATGTTGACAGCCCGGAGGTGGGCCGGCCCAGGGATGCCACTGGGGTGGCCGGGGCAGCGCCGGGCAGCGAGGTGGCGCTGGCGGAGGTGCTGCGTTTCGTGCTGGCACAGCCGGCGCCGAGCAGACTGGCGGGCAGGGCAAGCAGCAGGGCGCGCCGGCAGGCCAGGGTGTAGGGGACGCGGGTCGGGGTGTTCATGGCTTGACCTTGAAGCGCTTGAGTGTGTCGCGCAGGGTTTCATTGTCGCTGGCCATCAGCAGGCCTTCGCGCCAGATGGCGGTGGCGCGCTCGCGCTGGCCCAGGCTCCAGAGCACCTCGCCCAGGTGGGCGGCGATCTCGGGGTCGGGCTTGGCCTTGTAGGCGGCGTCGAGCACCCGCAGGGCTTCGGCCTTGTTGCCCATGCGGTACTCGACCCAGCCCAGGCTGTCGCTGATGAAGGGGTCGCCCGGGGCCAGCGTCAAGGCCTTCTGGATCAGCTGGCGCGACTCGGCCAGGCGGGTGTTGCGCTCGGCCAGCGAGTAGCCCAGGGCGTTGTAGGCGTTGTGGCTGTCGGGTTTGTCCTGGATGATCTGGCGCAGCAGGCGCTCCATCTCGTCGTGGCGGCCCAATTTGTCGGCCAGCATGGCCTGGTCATAGGCCAGGTCGGTGTCCTTGGGCTCGCGCTGGCGGGCGCCGGCCAGCAGGTCATAGGCGGCCTGGTACTGGCGGTTGTCACGCAGCAGCTGCACCTCGGCCAGCAGCTTCATGCGTGCATCGGCCGGGCTGCGCTCGGGCAGTTCGCGGATCAGCTGGCGCGCCTGCGCCATGCGGCCCTGGTGCGCCAGGATGGAGGCGCGGCGGCTCTGTGCCGCGATCAACTCCTTGGCGTTTTCGATGCTGTTCAGCCAGCGCTCGGCGGCCGCGTAGTCCTTGCGCTTCTCGGCCAGCTGGGCCATGGCCAGGTAGGCCTGCGACAGCCCGCGGCTGCGCTCCTCGCTGGGTGGTTGGGCCTGGGCCATGTCGATGTAGCGGCGCAGCGACGCCTCGGCCGGGGCAAGCTGGTTGTCCTGCACCTGCAGGCTGCCCAGCACCAGCCAGGCCTCGGTGAAGTCGGGGCGGCTGGCGGTGAGCTGCTGCAGCTGTTGTGTGGCTTCACCGTAGCGCTGCCCTTCGAGCAGCACCCGGGCGTAACCCATGCGCAGCTCGGGCAGCGGGGCCAGCTCCAGCACGCGCCGCACGATCTGTTCGGCCGCCGGCTCCTTGGGGTCGACCAGCTCCAGCGCCAGCAGGGCCGGGCTCTCCGCACGTTCGTTGAGGGCGTGGCCCCGCCGCGCGGCCTCCATGGCGCCGGCGTTGTCCTCGGCGGCCAGGCGCAGGCGACCGACTGTGGCCCAGGCGGTGGGGCCGGTCTGGGGGTTGGCCAGCTGATCGGCCAGGCCCTGCTCGACCACGCTGGCGGCCTGCTTCTTGTCGCTCACACGCACGAAGTAGCGCGGCAGCAGGGCGATCGCCAATGGGCGCTCCTTGGCCTCGGTCAGGTTGACCTCGGTCTTCAGCAGGTCCACGGTGTCGCCCAGGCGGTTCAGGGCCACCAGGATCTGGAGCACGGCGCGGTTGGCATCGCGCGAATTGGGCAGGGCCTGCTTCCAGGTGCGTGCCGCCTGCAGCGCGGCCTCGCCCGAGCGGGCCTGCAGCGCGATCTCCACGGCGCGCTGGTACAGGCGCGGGTCGTTGGTCTTGCGCGCCGCGTCCAGGATCAGCGAGTAGCCGGGCCCGGCCTCGCCCGCGCGCACATTGAACTCACCGAGCAGCAGCTCGTACAGCAGCTCCCCGTCCATGGCCGAGTTGACGGGTGTTTCCGGGTTGGGGTTGGCAGCAGGGGCCTGGGCCCAGACCCCAGTGGCGCACAGGGCCAGGGTCAGCGCGCTCAGGCGGAAAAACAGGCGGGGCGACTTCATCAACCCATAATAATCCAAGCATGCCCGAGCTCCCCGAAGTCGAAGTCACCCGCCTGAGTTTTGCCGACCGCATTGCCGGTGCCCGCGTGCTGGCGGCCCGGTTGGGCAAACCGCTGCGCTGGCCACTGGGCTGTGACCCCGGGGCGCTGGCTGGGCGCACCGTGCTGGGCGTGCGCCGGCGCGGCAAGTACCTGCTGCTCGACCTGGACCAGGGCCTGCTGCTGCTGCATCTTGGCATGTCGGGCAGCCTGGGGTTCTCCGCCGAGCCGCCGCCGCCCGGCCCGCACGACCATTTCGACCTGGTGACCAGCCACGGCGTGCTGCGCCTGAACGACCCGCGCCGCTTCGGTGCCGTGGTGCACGCCAGCGGCGAAAGCGACCCGGTGGCGCGCAAGCTGCTCGGGCGCCTCGGGCTGGAGCCGCTGTCCCCGGCCTTCGAGGTTGCGGCCTTTCACGCCGGCCTGCGTGGCCGCCAGGCCCCGATCAAGCAGGTGCTGCTGGCCGGTGAGGTGGTGGTGGGGGTGGGCAACATCTATGCGTCCGAAGCCCTGTTCATGGCACGCATCCGGCCGACCACACGCGCCGCGCGCCTGAGCCTGGCGCGCGCCACACGGCTGCATGCGGCCATCCGCGAGGTGCTGGCCCGGGCCGTGGCCAAGGGTGGCAGCACCCTGCGAGACTTCTCCAACGCCTGGGGCGAGACCGGTTATTTCCAGCTCGAGGCCCAGGTTTACGACCGCGCCGGCCAGCCCTGCCGCAGCTGCGGTGCGCCGATCCGCCAGATTCGCCAGGGCCAGCGCTCGACCTTTTTCTGTGCCCATTGCCAGAAGGCCTGAGCCCGGGCCACGCCGCGCAGACTGGGTGCTATATTGGCCGAGATGACCATGGCTGAGTCTCAGGTGCCGGTGTTCGGCGAACCCTTGCACCGGCAGGAGGGCTGGCGGCGTGCGGGCGTGGCCCGGCTGCAGGAGCTGGCGGCCTGGCTGGCGCACCACGACTGGCTCGACAGTGCCTTGTCGGCCCGGCTGCAGCGCCTGCAGCAGCTGCTGCAGGTGCACCGGACCACCGTGGCCTTCGTGGCCGAGTTTTCCAGCGGCAAGTCGGAGCTGATCAACGCTATCTTCTTCGCCCACCTGGGGCGCCGCATCATGCCCGCCAGTGCCGGGCGCACCACCATGTGCCCGACCGAACTCGGGCACGACCCGCGCCTGCCGCCCTGCCTGCGCCTGCTGCCGATCGAGACGCGGGTGGAGCCGCAGAGCCTGTCGGACTGGCAGGCCGAGCCCGGGCGCTGGACCCAGATCGCGCTCGACCCGCAGGACCCGGCCCAGATGGCCGCTGCCATGGCCCATGTGGCCCAGACCCAGGAGGTCGCGCCCGAGCAGGCCATGCAGCTTGGTTTTGTAGACGACCAGGACGGCAGCACGCCGGGCCTGGCGCCCAACGCGCGTGGCCTGGTGGAGGTGCCGCGCTGGCGCCATGCCATGGTCAACCTTGACCACCCGCTGCTGCGCCAGGGCCTGGTGGTGCTGGACACGCCAGGGCTCAACGCCATCGGTGCCGAGCCCGAGCTGACCATGGGGCTGATCCCGCAGGCCGACGCCGTGGTGTACCTGATGGCGGCCGACACCGGCGTCACGCGCAGCGACCTGGCGGTGTGGCGCCACTGCGTGGCTGCGGCCGGCGAGGCCGATGAGGACACAGGCGGCTTTCGCCTGGCCGTGCTCAACAAGATCGACACGCTCTGGGATGGCATCACCCCGCCCGAGGAGATCGAGGCCCAACTGCGCCGCCAGTGCACGGAGGCCGCCCAGCTGCTGGGCCTGCCTACGGCCCAGGTCATGCCGGTGTCGGCACAAAAAGGCCTGGCCGCGCGCATTCAGGGCAACGCCGAGCTGCTGCAGGCCAGCCGCCTGCCCGCGCTCGAGCAGGCGCTGGCCGAGGGCGTGGCCGCGCGCCAGCGGCGGCGCCTGCAGCGGCAGTTGCGCCAGGCCTGGGCCGAGGTGCTGGCCGAGGTGGCGCGCCTGCTCGCCGGGCGCCGGCGCGACCTGGCCGCGCAGCGCGACGAGCTGCAGGGCCTGCGCGGCAAGAACCGCGACATGGTGGGCCAGCTGCGCCAGCGCGTGCTGGCCGAGCAGCGGCAGTTCGAAGCCGGCCTGCCGCGCCTGCAGGCCTTGCGTTCGGTGCATGCGCGCCAACTGCGCGAGCTGGTCGAACAGCTCGGCGCGCGCGCCCTCAAGCCGGCGCTGGCGCCGCTGCAGCAGGTGCTGGGCCAGACCGGTTTGAAGTTCGGTATGAAGGCCGCCTACACCCAGACCTTCGAGCGCCTGGACGAGGGCCTGGCGCGCGCCGTGCGCGCCAGCAGCGAGCTGGTGGCCATGGTGGCCGCGGCCCAGAGCGAACTCAACACCACCCTGGGCCTGGGGCTGCAGGTGCCGGCCGCGCCCGACCTGGTGGCCCATGCGCGCGACCTGGCGGCGGTGCGGCGCAACCACGACCGCTACCTGGGGCTGGTGCAGGGCCTGCGCCTGGCCCAGCCGGCCTACGCCGAGCGCCTGCTGCGGGTGCTGGTGGGGCATGTGCGCGCGGTGCACGAGGCGGCCCAGGCCGAGCTGATGCGCTGGCACCGGCTCTGCGAGGCCCAGTTCGACGCCGAGCTGCGCGAGCGCCAGGCCAGTTTCACCCGGCGCCTGCAGGCGCTGGAGCGGGTCGAGCAGGCCGCCGGCCAGATCGACGAGCGGCTGCAGGACCTCACGGCTCAGGTGCTGCGGCTCGACGCCCAGGCCGAGCGGGTGGCCGCGCTCGGCCACGCCCTGCAACTGGACGCGCCGGCGGCGCTGCTGGCCGCGTGACGGGCGCGGCGCCACCCCTGCCGGCCGGGCTGGCCGAGCGTGTCGTGGCCTGGCAGCGCCAGCAGGGCCGCCACGACCTGCCCTGGCAGCGCACGCGCGACCCCTACCGCGTCTGGCTTTCAGAGGTCATGCTGCAGCAGACCCAGGTGGTCACGGTGCTTGGCTACTACGCGCGCTTCCTGGAACGCTTTCCGAGTGTGGCCGAGCTGGCTGCGGCGCCGCTCGACGAGGTGCTGGCGCTGTGGAGCGGCCTGGGCTACTACAGCCGCGCGCGCCACCTGCACCGCTGCGCCCAGGTGGTGGTGGCCGAGCACGGCGGTGTGTTCCCGTGCCGTGCGGCGCTGCTGCAGACGCTGCCGGGCATCGGCCGCTCCACGGCCGCGGCCATTGCCGCCTTCTGTTTTTCCGAGCGGGTGGCCATCCTGGACGGCAACGTCAAGCGTGTGCTGACCCGCGTGCTGGGCCACGGCGCCGACCTGGCCCAGGCCGCGAACGAGCGCGCCCTCTGGGACCTGGCCACGGCCCTGCTGCCCAAGGCCGACCTGGACCAGGCCATGCCGCGCTACACCCAGGGCCTGATGGACCTGGGCGCCACGCTGTGCCGCAGCCGCCAGCCCCACTGCGCGGCCTGCCCTCTGCAGACCCTGTGCGTGGCGCAGCGCGAGGGTCGGCCCGAGCACTACCCAGTGAAGACGCGCCGGCTGCGCCGCCGCGCCGAGTCCTGGTGGTGGCTGGAACTGCGCCAGCCCGACGGCGCCCTGTGGCTGGCCCGGCGGCCCACGACGGGCATCTGGGCTGGCCTGTACACCCCGCCGCTGTTCGACAGCGCCGAGGCACTGGCCGCGGCCGTGCCCGAGCCGCTGCACGCGCAGCTGCAGCATGAGCCGGCCTTTGTGCACGTGCTGACCCACCGCGACCTGCACCTGCACCCGGTGCGGCTGGAGCTGCCGGCGGCGGGCGCGTGGGACCCCCTGCCGGGGGCGGGCGAGGCGGGTGGTGAAGGCGGCGGCGCGGCCGGCTGGTTTGCCCCCGGGCGCTGGGCCGGGCTGGGCCTGCCGGCGCCGTTGCGCAAACGCCTGCTGGCGGGCTGAGCCCGGGGGCGCGGGCGCCCCGGCGGGCCGCTATG
>CAZKDU010000092.1:2425-7418 GCA_964551485.1 uncultured Burkholderiaceae bacterium | reverse complement strand
TGCGGTACCACTGGCCCGAGTCGTCGTGCCACTCGTAGGCGAAGCGCACAGCAATGCGCGGACCGGCGAAGGCCCAGACCTCCTTGATAAGGCGGTAGTCGAGCTCGCGCGCCCACTTGCGCTGCAGGAAGGCCTGCACCTGCTCGCGCCCGACCGGGAACTCGGCACGGTTGCGCCACACCGTGTCCGGCGTGTAGACCTGCACCACGCGCGCCGGGTCGCGGCTGTTCCAGGCATCCTCGGCCAGGCGCGCCTTCTGCGCGGCGGTCTCGGCCGTGAACGGGGGCAGCGGGGGTTTGGTGTCCATCAGGGCTCCTTGGAAGGCGAAGCGGGCGGGCCCCGACCGGGCCCGGCATCCACCCCACCCCCTGGGCTGGGGACTTGCACGATCGGTGCCAGCCCCGGCCCTTGCCGGCCCCCCGGGGGCTGCCCATAATGGGCTGGCTCAACGCCCACCGAGTGGCCTGGTCCAACACGCACCGGGCACGGGGGGAACCGGCGTGGCTGGGCGTGCAGCGAGCCAAGCCCCCTCACCCTGTGGGCGGCACCGGGCGCTGCAGCATTGTGGCCACCCCGCCATGGCCTCGGCCCCGGCGGGGCGACCTGTCGGTCGATCACAAGGAGCACACTCATGAACACATGGAACAGCAGCATGGCCAGGGCCACATGGGCCACCCTGGTTGCGGCGGCCCCGCTGGCCGCCCTGGGCGCCGGGCAGGTGGTGGCAGTGCCCAGGACCGAGCTCAAATGGCAGGACGCCGGCATCCCCGGGGTGGCGGTTGCCCCGGTCTCGGGCGACATGACCAAAGGCCCGAGCCGTTTCTACCTCAAGTACCCGGTGGGCCTGGTCACGCCCAGCCACCACCACAGCGCCGACCACCACGCCACCGTGGTCTCGGGCAGCATCACGCTGAGCGCCGGCGGCAAGGACCACAAGCTCGGCCCCGGCTCGTACTTCGCGCTCACCGGCAAGATGCCGCACGTGGCCAAGGTCGAGGGCAAGGAGGAGGCGGTGTTCTTCATCCAGGCCGACGGTCCCTGGGACGTGGTGCCTGAGAAGAAGAAATAAGGCCGTCGGGGTGGGGGGGCATCGGCCCCTCAGGGGCCTGGCTGCCCCTCACCATGCGCACGACCGGCCGGCATGGCACCCCACGCGATGGCCCGCCCCGGGTCGGGTGAGGTCGGCGTCAGTGGGAGCACGGCAGGGGTCGGCAGCCTCGGCCCTGCGGCCAAGCCGGCTCAGAGCCCGGCCAGGGTGTCCAGCACGTCGGCCAGGGCCACGCCCATGGCCGCCAGCAGGGCCTGGCCCTTGTCGGCATTGGCGCGGGTCGTGTCGCCCACGGCACCTGCCGGGTTCAGGTCCTCCGCGGCCCAGGCCAGCTTGACGCCGTGCGCGGCCAGGCGCGGGTGCGCCTGGGCCCGGGCCTGGCTGGCCGAAGCAAACGGCTGGAGCTGGTCCAGCGCCACCTTGTGCGGCTGCAGCGCCAGCATCAGCGAGGTTTCCACCGCGCCGGCGTGCGCCCCCCAGCGCCACTCGTCGGCGCTGAACAGGGCCTGCACCTCGGCCGGCAGCGCCAGCTGGAAGGTGTTGACCAGCCAGACCTGCAGGCCGTGGCGCGCGCGCAGCTCGCGCCCCACCACGTCCATGCTCGAGACATTGCCGCCGTGCGCGTTGAGCAGCACCAGGCGGCGGCAGCCGGCGCGTGCCACCGCCTCGCCCAGGTCCATCCAGACGCGCCACAGCGTGTCCAGGCCCAGGCTCAGCGTGCCGCTGAACGCCAGGTGCTCGACGCTGCGGCCCACGGCCTGGGTCGGCAGGAACAGCGCCGGGTGGCGTGCCTGCAGGTGCGGCAGGCTGGCCGCGATCACGCCGTTCAGGATGTCGGTGTCCACCGACAGCGGCAGGTGCGGGCCATGCTGCTCGATGGCCGCCACCGGCAGTACCGGCAGCAGGCCGCCCATGGCCCCGGTGGCCTGCAGCGCGGCCAGGTCGCGGCTGGACAGGTCGGCCCAGAAGCGCGCGGGCAGCGCGGTGGGCAGCAGGGTGGCGGGGGACAGGGGCTCGGCCATGCCCCGATCTTAGAACGGGATCGCGCCCCGAAACCAGGGCAACCATGGCACCTTCGCCCCCGGCCCGGGGCCCGTTCAGGGCAGCGGGTAGATCCAGCGGCGCGACCAGGGCAGGCCCTGGGCCGAGCCACCGGCCGGCCGGCACAGCACCTGGTAGATGGCGATCTCGTCGTGTTCGAAGGCCCACTGGCAGCCCGCCAGGTAGATGCGCCAGATGCGCCAGCGCTTCTCGTCCACCAGGGCCTTGAGGCGCTCGCTGCGGGCCTCAAAGGTGTCCGACCACAGGGCCATGGTGCGCGCGTAGTGGCGGCGCAGGTTCTCCACGTCCACCGCCTCCAGCCCGCCCTCCTGCAGGGTGCGCAGCACGGTGCCGATGTGCGGCAGCTCGCCCTGCGGGAACACGTAGCGGTCGATGAAGCGGCCGCCGCCGTGGCGCGTTTCGCCGTCGTGCGCGTCGGTGGAGGTGATGCCGTGGTTCAGCGCCCAGCCATCGGGCGCCAGCAGCGCGCGGATGCGGCCGAAGTAGCTGGCCAGGTGGGCCAGCCCCACGTGCTCGAACATGCCGACGCTGGTGATGCGGTCGAACCGGCCCTGCACCTCGCGGTAGTCCTGCAGCCGGATTTCCACCCGGTCCTGCAACCCAGCCTCGCGCACGCGCTGGCTGGCCAGGGCGTGCTGGTTCTGCGACAGGGTGATGCCGAGGCAGCGCGCGCCGAAGCGCTGGGCTGCAGCCAGCACCAGCGCGCCCCAGCCGCAGCCGATGTCCAGCAGCGTCAGGCCGGGCTGGAGCCGCAGCATGCCCAGGATGTGGTGGATCTTGGCCTGCTGGGCCTGGGCCAGCGGCTCGGCGCCGGTCTCGAAGTAGGCACAGGAATAGACCATGGCTGGGTCCAGCCACTCGCGGTAGAAGTCGTTGGAGACGTCGTAGTGGTACTGCACGGCGGCGCGGTCGGACTTGAGCGTGTGGGTCAGCCGGTGCACGGCACGGCGCCAGCCCGCGGGGCTGGCCTGGGCCTCGGCCAGGCGGTGCGCCATCTCGGTCAGGTCGGCCAGGCGGCCGACCACGTCGATCTTGCCCTCCACATAGGCCTGGCCCAGGTGGTCGAGCGAGGGGTGCAGCAGGAGCGGCAGGGCCGAGAGGTCGCGCAGGTGGATCTCCACCCGCGGCCGCTCGAACTCGCCCAGGGCCAAGCCCGGCCCGGCGCGCGGGTCGCTGCCCCAGCGCAGCAGGATCGGCAGGTTGGCTTTGGCGCGCAGTCGGTTCGCCCACGGGGTGAGCGCGGCTTCCAGGCTCGGCATGGCGTGCGTCCTCCGGGAGCATGCCCGCGGCCTCGCCCGAGGTCATCTGCACGCTCTGCCTGCATTATTTGAGAAATCCAGGGTTTTGCCAGCCCTGCCAGCGTCTCGCCTGGCGGCTGACGTACAGTGCAGGGGGTGCCGCCGCGCCCGTGTGCGCCCCGGTTGGCACGCTGCCCGGTTGTGTTTTGGCGGCCGGAGCCGGCGGCCGCGCCGGAACTTGTGCCCCGCGCGCCCACTCCCAACCCCGCCCCTTGCCTGTCCGTCCCATGCCCCTGCTGCGCCGCGTCCTCCTGTCCCTCTCCCTGCTGGCCCTAGCCGGCGTTGCCCTGGCCACACCAGGCGCCCAGGTCACCACCCCGCAGGTACAGGCCGAACTGCTGGCACACGCGCCGCAGGGTGTGGCTCCGGGCCAGCCGCTCTGGCTGGGCCTGCGGCTGCAGCACCAGCCGGGCTGGCACACCTACTGGAAGAACCCCGGCGACTCCGGCCTGCCGACCCAGCTCGACTGGACGCTGCCGCCCGGCGTGAGCGCGGGTGAAATCGCCTGGCCGGTGCCGCACAAGATCCCGCTGGGCAGCCTGGCCAACTATGGCCACGAGGGCACGCTGCTGCTGCCGGTGCCGCTGCACGTGGCGCCCGACTTCCGCCCGGCCGGCACCACGCTGGACGTGCGCCTCAAGGCACGCTGGCTGGTGTGCCGGCAGGAATGCATTCCCGAAGAAGGCGAGTTTGCGCTGCAACTGCCGCTGCAGGGCTCGACCGCACTGCACGGCGCGCTGTTCGAGGCGGCGCGGCAGGCCGAGCCCCGGCCGCTGGCCGGGCCGGCGCGGGTGCAGGTCGCGGGCCGGCACCTAGAGATCTCGGTGCAGGGCCTGCCCGCGGCGGCGCGCGGCCGTACGCTGGACCTGTTCCCCGAAACCCCGGAAGTCATTCACACCGCGGCCGAGCTCGGCACGGGCTGGACCCAGGCCTGGCAGGGCGCGGTCTGGACCGCGCGCGTGCCGCTGTCGGACCAGCGCAGCGCCAGCCCCGCCACCCTGCCGCTGGTGCTGGCGCTGCAAGGCCAAGCCACCCAGGGCGGCTGGCGCGTGGAGGCCCCGGTCAGCGGCGCCTGGCCGGCCACGGCGCCCAGCGCCGAGGTGTCGCCGGCGCTGCAGGCCGCGCTCGACCAGGCGCGTGCCGAACAGCCGGCCGCCCTGGCCTCCTCCCCCCCCGCCACCACGCTGTGGGCCGGCCTGCTGGGCGCCCTGCTCGGGGGCCTGATCCTCAACCTCATGCCCTGTGTGTTCCCGGTGCTGGCACTCAAGGTGTTCGGGTTCGCCCGGCACGGCCGCGACCGGCGCGCCCAGGCCCTGGGTGGGCTGGCCTACACCGCGGGCGTGGTGCTGTCGTTCCTGGCACTGGGCGGGCTGCTGCTGGCGCTGCGCGCCGGCGGCGAGGCCGTGGGCTGGGGCTTTCAGCTGCAGTCGCCCGCCGTGGTGGCCGTGCTGGCCGCGCTGTTCACCGTGATCGGTCTGAACCTGGCCGGGCTGTTCGAGTTCGGCAGCGTGCTGCCCTCGGGCCTGGCCAGCCTGCAGGCGCGCCACCCGGTGCTGGACGCCGGCCTGTCGGGGGTGCTGGCGGT
>CAZKDU010000092.1:0-2415 GCA_964551485.1 uncultured Burkholderiaceae bacterium | reverse complement strand
CCTCGCCCTGCACCGCCCCCTTCATGGGCGCCTCGCTCGGCCTGGCGGTGTCGCTGCCGGCGGCGCAGGCGCTGCTGCTGTTCGGCCTGCTCGGCCTGGGCCTGGCCCTGCCCTACCTGCTGGCCAGCCTGTGGCCGGGCCTGGCGCGCGCCCTGCCGCGCCCCGGGCCGTGGATGGACACCTTGCGCCGCTTCATGGCCTTCCCCATGCTGGCCACCGTGGTCTGGCTGGTCTGGGTGCTGGGCCAGCAAAGCGGCATCGACGGCGCGGCCAGCCTGCTGGCGCTGCTGGTGGCGCTGGCCATGGGGCTGTGGTCGCTCGGCCTGCAGGGCCGCAGTCGCACCCTGATTGCTCTTTTTTCGATAGCAAGCTTTGTCCTGCTGGCAAGGGCCTGGGGGCCAAACATCGTGGCAAGCGACGCAACATTCGGCCCTGAGTCGGTCGCCGCCCCCACCGGCACGGCAGCCCGCCCGGCCGCACGCTGGCAGGCCTGGGCCCCGGGCCGCGTGGAACAGGCCCTGGCCAGCGGCCAGCCGGTGTTCGTGGATTTCACCGCCGCCTGGTGCGTGACCTGCCAGTACAACAAGAAGACCACCCTGGCCAACGCCCAGGTGCTGGCCGACCTGGACGCCAAGCGGGTGCTGCTGCTGCGCGCCGACTGGACCCGGCGCGACCCGGCCATCACCGCGGCCCTGGCCCAGCTGGGCCGCAGCGGCGTGCCGGTGTACGTGCTGCAGCGCCCGGGCGCCGCGCCCCAGGTGCTGTCCGAGGTGCTGGGCGTGGACGAGCTGCGTGCGGCCATCGCCCGGCTCTAGCCCGAGGCTTGTGTTCGCCTGACAGGAGACCCCCGATGCAACGCAGAACCTTCGTGCACACCGTGGCCGCCAGCGGCCTGCTGGCCGGTGCCTGGCCCACGGCCTGGGCCGCCCCCGCAGTGGGTCAGCCGGCCCCAGCCTTCAGCGCCCTGGACACTGGTGGCCAGGCCTGCAGCCTGGCCGAGTTCAGGGGCCGCCACGTGGTGCTGGAGTGGGTCAACCCCGGCTGCCCGTTCGTGCAAAAGCACTATGGCGCGGCCAACATGCAGGGCCTGCAGAGGGCGTTCACGGCCCGCGGCGTGGTGTGGCTGAGTGTCAACTCCACCGCACCCGGCCACCCCGACCACCTGCCGCCGGCCCAGCTCGCGGCCTGGGTGGTGCGCCAACAGGCCACCCCCACTGCCACGCTGATGGACGAGAGCGGCGTCGTGGGCCAGGCCTACGGCGCACGCACCACGCCGCACCTGTACATCGTGAACCCGCAGGGCACGCTGGTGTACGCGGGCGGCATCGACAGCATCGCCTCGGCCAACCCAGCCGACATCACCCGGGCCACCAATTACGTGCGCCAGGCACTCAACGAGGCGCTGGCCGGCCGCCCCATTTCCCTGGCCGTGACGCGGCCCTATGGCTGCTCGGTGAAGTACGCGGCCTGAGGGTCCACACGGTCCCACACGGTCCCACCCCCTCCCTCTCCACCCTCCCGCCCAGCGGGCCCCCACTGCCCGTCGCTCGCCACGCCCTGGCCATGCCGGAACGGAACCCGGCATGGGCATCCCGGCACCAGGCAGCCCCTGGCCGGGCGCCCCGAGTCACCGGTGTGACGCTGCCCCGGCACCGGGGCAGCCGGGCGCCCTGCACCGGTCCGCGCCCGCCGCTACACTGGTTCGCATGAGCAGCCGCATTGCAGACCTGCGCCGCATTCTCGGCACCTGCCGCACCCTGGCCGTGGTGGGCCTGTCGGCCCAGTGGCATCGCCCCAGTTTCTTTACCGCCAAGTACATGCAGGCCCACGGCTACCGCATCGTGCCGGTGAACCCTGGCGTGACCGAGGTGCTGGGCGAGCGCAGCCACGCCAGCCTGACCGAAGCCGCTGCCGCCCTGGCGGCGCAGGGCCAGCGCATCGACCTGGTGGACTGCTTTCGCAAGACCGAGGACATCGGGCCGATTGCCGACGAGGCCATCGCCATCGGCGCCAAATGCCTGTGGCAACAGATCGGCGTGGTCAACGTGGATGCCGCGGCCAGGGCCCGGGCCGCCGGGCTGGACGTGGTGCTGGACCGCTGCGTGAAGATCGAGCACGCGCGGCTCTACGGCGGCCTGGGCTGGTTCGGCGTGAACACCCGGGTGATCTCGTCCAAACGGCCGCAGCAACTCCCCTACTGACATGGCCCAAAACGACCGCACCCATGGCTTCGGCCAGGGCCCGACCACCGGTGCCGACCGCGAGTACGCGTTCGGCACCAAGGCCATCCACGCCGGGGCCGTGCCTGACCCCGTGACCGGCGCCCGCGCCACACCCATCCACCAGACCACCAGCTTCGTGTTCGACTCGGCCGAGCACGCGGCCAGCCTGTTCAACCTGCAGACCTTCGGCAAC
>CAZKDU010000091.1:0-7432 GCA_964551485.1 uncultured Burkholderiaceae bacterium | reverse complement strand
GGCGCTCGGGGCCGGCGCCGGCCCACCAGTCGCGCGCGGTGGCCACCAGCAGCGCCGGGTGGTCCTTGCCGATGTCGTTGAGGTGGTTGGCCACCGAGCGCCGCACATAGGCCGAGGGGTCGTCGCGCAGGCGCAGCAGCAGCGGCAGCACCGGGGCCGGGTCGCGCTGGAAGTCGGGCAGGCGCGGGGCCCAGGGCAGGCGCGGGCGCGTGCCCTCGCTGACCAGGCGGCGCACATGGGCGCTGGGGTCGCCGGCCCACTGCGCCAGCCGCGCCAGGGTGGCCGCGCGCTGCTGCTGCAGGCAGGGGCGCAGGCAGAACTCGGCGGTGAAGCGCTGCGTGAGCGCGTGCATGGCGTCCAGCGCGGCGTTGGCATGGGCCGGGCCGTGGCGCGCGATGTAGAGGCTGTGCGGCAGGTACAGAAAGCCGCTGTGCGGGCGGCCGTCGCTGGTGGGCTCGCCCGCGGCGTCCAGCGGCTGCGGCGGCTCCATGGCCGCCACCAGCAGGGCCAGGGCCTCGGGCACGTCGGGCGGCAGGTGGCGCTGCAGGCCGTCGGCCAGGCGCTGGCCCCGCGCCATCAGCGGCAGCTCGGCGTAGCCGGCCAGGGCCTCGGCCACGAAGGCCCGGGCCGCAAAGCGCGGCCACACGGCGCGCAGGCGCTGCGCGAGGTAGGCCGGCGCCGCGTCGTTCAGCAGGTGTTGCAGCGTGGCGGCCATGGCCGGGCCCTCACATGCGCGCCACGCCAAACGGCAGCGGGTTGAGCGTGCGCGCGGCCGCGTCGGCGCACAGATCCAGGCACTCGACCAGCACGGCGCGGGTGTCGCGCGGGTCGATGATGCCGTCGTCCAGCAGCAGGCCGCTGGTGTGGAACACGTCGGCCTGGCCCTCGAACAGCGCCACGGTCCTGTCGAACTGCGCCTGCATATGCGCCGGGTCGGGCGGCAGGCCCTTGCGGGCCAGCGCAGCCTCGGCCACGATCTGCATGGTGCGCGCGGCCTGCTCGCCGCCCATGACCGCGGTGCGCGCCCCCGGCCAGCTGAACAAAAAGCGCGGCGCAAAGCCGCGCCCGCACATGCCGTAGTTGCCGGCGCCGTAGCTGGCCCCGACCTGCACCGTGAGCTGCGGCACCGTGGCGCCGGTCACGGCCTGGATCATCTTGCTGCCATGCTTGACCATGCCGGCCTGCTCGCTCTGGGTGCCGACCATGTAGCCCGTGGTGTTCTGCAGGTAGACCAGGGGCTGGCCGAGCTGGCAGCTGCGCTGGATGAAGTGCGTGGCCTTGTTGGCGCCGGCCACGTCGATCGGCCCGTTGTTGCCGATGAAGCCGATCGCGTGCCCGCCCAGGTGCGCCTGCACACACAGCGTGGCGCTGCCATGGCCGGGCTTGAACTCCAGCAGCACGCCGCCGTCGGCCAGCCGCGCCATGAGTTCGCGCAGGTCCACCGGCTCGCGCAGACTGGCGGGCATCAGACCCAGCAGCTCGTCGGCGTCGAATGGCGGCGGCAATGCTCCTTTTTCAGGAGCACCTGAGGTCCACCCGGCAAGGGTTGGCAGCCGATTTTGTTCGTGCGCCGGAGCGGCCGGGCGCCAGCCCAGGCCAGCCACCACCTGGCGCGCCAGGCCCAGGGCGTGGCGGTCGTCCTCGGCCAGGTATTCGCCCAGGCCCGACACGCTGCAGTGCATCTCGGCGCCGCCCAGCTCCTCTTCGGTGGCGACCTCGCCGGTGGCGGCCTTGAGCAGCGGCGGGCCGGCCAGGAAGGCGCGAGAGCGCCCCCGCACCATGATGACCACGTCGCTCAGGCCCGGCATGTAGGCGCCGCCGGCCGTGCCCGAGCCGTGCTGCACGGTGATGACCGGGATGCCCGCGGCCGACAGCCGCGCCAGGTTGCGGAACAGCGCGCCACCGTGCACGAAGCCCTCGACCCTGTAGCGCAGCAGGTTGGCGCCCGCACTCTCAACCAGGTGCACGAAGGGCAGCTTGTGCTGCAACGCGATCTCCTGCACACGCAGGATTTTTTCCAGCCCCATGGGCTGGATGGCGCCGGCCTCGATGCCCGAGTCGCTGGCCACCACCATGCAGCGCACACCGGCCACCCGGCCGATGCCGGCGATCACGCCGCCGCCAGGGATCGACAGGCCCCCCACGCTCCCTGCTGAGCGGGGTTCGCCGCCCCCTGGCGCAGGCTTGTCCTGCGCTTCGCTTGGACGTGGGGCGCTCACGCCTTGGGGCGGCCTGGCGGCACTCGTGCCCAGCTCGCGCACGTCCTGCCCGTAGCCCGCCAGCGAACACAGCGGCAGCCAGGGCGAGCCGGCGTCCAGCAGCAGGGCCACGCGCTCGCGCGGCAGCAGCTGCCCGCGCCGGGCGAACACCGCCGCCGACTCGGCCGAGCGCGCCGCCGCACGCGCCTCCAGCGCCCGCCATTCGTCGATGCGCGCCAGCATGGCCGCGCGCCGCGCCTGGGCCTGCGGGCCCTGCGGGTTCCAGGCCGAGGCGAAGGCGCTGCCGCCCGGGTGGGTGCTCATGCCGGGGCCGCCTCGGTCGGCAGGAACAGGGCCATCGCGGCATCGGCCAGCGCGTCCAGCGACGCGCCCTGGCGCGGGTCGAACCACTGCACCGACCAGTTGAGCGCGCCGAAGATCAGCAGCCGCGCCAGCTTGAGCTCGGTGCGCAGCAGGCCACGCGCCTGCAGGGCCCGCAGCACCGGCACCCAGAGCGCCTCGTACTCGCCCTGCAACGTGGCCAGGGCATTGCGCTGGCGTGGCGTGAGCGAACGCCACTCGTACAGCATGACCGGGATGAAGTCGCTCTGCGGGCCCAGCAGCACACGGAAATGGTTGCGCACCAGAACGGCCAGAAGCTCTTGCGGATGCTCGATTTCATGCTCTTTTTTTTGTAGCATTTCGGGGTCCACGCCCGCCGCCTGCAGGGCCTGCGCCTGCTGCGCGATGGCGCGCCGCATGCCTTCTTCCATGACGGCGTTGAGCAGGGCCTGCTTGCTCTTGAAGTGGTAGAACGGCGAGCCGCTGCGCATGCCCACGGCGGCGGCGATGTCGCGCGTGCTGGTGCCGTCGAACCCCTTGCGCCGGAACAGCCGCGCGGCGCCGGCGATCAGCTCGCGCCGGCGGTTGCCGTCGTCACGCTCGTCCAGGGTCTTGCGCGGGCGCCCGCGCGGGCGGCGCGGCGCTGCCTCGGCAGCGGCAGGCAGCGGCACCGGGGGATCGGCCGGCGGGCGGGCGCGCCGGGAAACAACAGAAACCATGGGTCCGCACCATACCAAAGCCGGTTATTTTTGACAAGCAAGTGCTTTGCAAAAATAACCGGCTTTGCATGCCCGGCCCCCTGCTGCTGCCTGCTGCCGCCTGTGCAGCGCGAAACGGTGTCCCCCCTCAGCCCCCGGCGACCTCACCGCGCACCCCATGGTCCGGGCGCAGGCCAGGCAGGCTGTGCCTGGCCTCCAGGCCCGGGCACGTCACACGCCCGGCAGCGCCTGCAGCGCCTGCAGCACCGGCCAGCGGGTGGGCATGAACGTGGTGGCCAGCTCGGTCAGGTAGGCCAGGTTGGCTTCGTCGGTGGGCAGGTACTCGTCGCCCTTCTTCAAGCCTTGCCCCAGCAGCCTGAGCCGCGACCATGCGGCCGCAGCCACGTCGCCCGGGGTGGCCAGGCCGGCCACCATGGCCTGGGCAAACAGCTGGTCGAACCGGTTGACCAGGATGCCGCCGCCAGTGACGGGGCTGGCCCAGTGTTTGATCTTGTCGCTGGACCGGGCCATGTGGGCCACCTGGGCATTGAACTTCTGGGCACGTTGCACGGGGACGCCCGCCGCCGGGTCGCGGGCCACGACGGCCAGATGCCCCATGCCGACCAGCACAAACACGGCCTCCAGCAAGGTGGGGTACGGGATGGGGGCGTCTTTCAGGGCCTGGTACATGTCGCCCACACTGCGCGGCCGGTGGTCGGCGAACAGGCGCACGATCAGGGGGTAGATGTGTTCAGGCAGGTGGATGTCACCCAGAACCCCCGTGACCTTGGCTGGCACTTCGGCCGCGGGCGTGACCAGGATCAGGCGAATGGCATTCAGGGTTTCGGCCCGCTCCAGCGGGTCCAGCGGGCGCGGGCCCTTGATCCAGTAGTCACGGCGGAAGTGCTGGTTCACAAAGAAATCCCGCACGGACTGCTTGAACATCGGGTCTTGCACCTCCCCGAGAAACGCCACCTGCTCCGCGGTGAGGTTCATGGCGTCCACGTGCTCGTGGCAGTGCGATGAGCACACGAAGCTGAGCTTGGCGGGCTCCAGCCAGGAGCGCATGTCGCTGAAGTGCATGGGCACCCAGTCCTTGTTGAAGTATTCATGGGCCAGGTACTGCCGGGGCAGGTCCTTGAGGCTGTCCAGGCGCAGCCCCGTGGCCTGGTTGGCACGCATGAACAAGGGGTTGGCCTCCTTCATGCGCGACGCGAACTGAATGGCCCCCTCGATGCGCTGCAAGATGCCCTGGGACGGCGCGCTCAGCTGTTGAATGTGCTCTTGCATCAGGTGGCGCATCGGCACAAAGCTGGACCACCCGGGCAAGGTGTTGTAGCTGATGTAGAGCACGCCCCCCACCCGCAGCTTGCGGCGCAGGAAATCCACCAAAAGGGTTCGGTTCTCGTCGGACACCCAGCTCCACACGCCATGCAGGCCGATGAAGTCGAAATCGGGCAGGTCCGTGCGGCCACAAAATTCGGCGAACGACTGGTCGAACCATTGGCCGCCATGGCCACTGGCCCGGGCCAACTCGTTGGCGCCCGCCACCATGCTGGGGTTGAAATCGGTCCCCCACCAGGCACACGGCCCCGCCGCGGCATGGATGTTGGCGCTGATACCCTGGCCAAACCCCAGCTCGCAAGCGGTTTCGAACACCGGGCACTGGTAGCCTGCGTTGGCAAGCGCCAGCACCGCCCTTTGCGGGTTCAGGTCCGTGAAATACCCATGGGTGTACTCCACTTCGGAGACGTAGCCAGCGGTCCAGTCGTTCATGAGAATCGCTCGAGAGGGTGGGAATTCGGTGCGGTGATGTGCGTCGCGGCCGCAGGGCTGTGGTCTGGCGCGGCCTCAGGGCCGCCGCGCACCCCCCGGATTGTGCTCAAAGCCATGGCGGTTGGGCATGGGCACCCCCGGCAGGCTGCGAGAGGACATGACCTCGTCGGCCGCAATGACCCCGTTGGCATGCAGCAGGTAGGCCGTCAGGGCGTACGCTTGGTCATCGGTCAGGGACCCCGGTAGGTCCGGCGGCATGGCCCGGCGGACGTAGTCGAACACAGTGGTGGCATGGGGCCAATACTGGCCGATGGTTTTGTCCGGCCAGGCCGGGCCGCGACCCACCAGGCGCCCGCCAGGGCCTCCCTGGCCCGCCTCGCCATGGCAGGCGGCACAGCGCGCCTGGTACAGCACCTGGCCTTGCGAGGCCGTGCCTTGGCCCGGCGGCAGGCCCCGGCCATCGGGGAAAACGGTGGGGTCGGCCTCCGCCTGCCCAGGCGCCAGCGGCGTGCCCAGCCGGGGGGTCGGTGCGGACAGCGGCGCCCCCGCAGGGGGTGCGGCGCAGGCCGCCAGCACAGCGCCCAGCAGCCAGCCGGCACTCAGGCGCCCCACGCGCGCGCCCACGCCACGCCCCCGGCCACCCCGGCCACCCCGGCCAGACCGATCAGGCATAGGTGTGGCTCACGATGCCGGCCTCGTCGACTTCCCACGAGACGATGGCGTTGTAGTGGTAGAAGCCCTGGCGCCCGCGCTCGGCCACCAGGGCGGCGCGCGTGGGCTGCACGTGGCCACGCGCGTCGGTGGCGCGGCTTTGCAGCACGGCGGGGCGGCCGTCCCACTGCCAGGGCCAGCGAAAGCGCGTCAAGCACTGCGGCAGCACCGGGCCCTGCAGGCTGGCGTCGGCCCAGTGGGCGCCGCCGTCGGTGGAGACCTCGACCCGGGCGATGGCGCCGTGCCCGCTCCAGGCCAGGCCACGCAGTTCGTGCACACCCGGGCCGTCCAGGCGCAGGCCGTGCGAGGGTTGGGTGATCAGCGACTTGGTGTCCATGAGCAGGGTGAACTGGCGCGCCTGGCCCGAGGGCAGCAGCTCGGTGTAGCGCGCGGTTTCGTTGCGCGACATGGCGGGCTGCTCGCTCAGGCGCAGGCGCTGCAGCCACTTGACGCTGAGCACGCCCTTGCCCCCCGGCACGATCAGGCGCAGCGGGTAGCCGTTTTCCGGGTGCAGGCGTTCGCCGTTCTGGTACAGCGCCAGCAGGCAGTCGTCCAGCGCCTTGTCCAGTGGCAGGCTCATGTGCAGGGCGCCAGCGTCGGCGCCACTGGCCACGACCCAGCGCGCACGCGGGTCCACACCGGCCTCGGCCAGCAGCAGGCGCAACGGCACGCCGGTCCACTCGCTGCACGAGAGCAGGCCATGGGTGAGGCCGGCGCTGCGCTGCACCGGCTCTTCGAACCAGCCGGCGCTGCTGTTGCCCGCGCACTCCAGAAAAAGCTGGCGCGACTGCAGCGGGTAACGCAGCAGCGCGGCCAGGTCGAACTGCAGCGGCCGCTGCACCAGGCCATGCAGCAGCAGGCGGTGACGCGCAGGGTCGATCTCGGGCGTGCCGTTGTGGCTGCGCACGAAGTGCAGGCCGTTGGGCGTGAGCGTGCCCTCCAGTTGCTCCAGCGGCGTCCAGGCCCCACCGTTGCCCAGGCTGATGCCGCGATGGTTCAAGCCAATGCGGCGCAGCACCCTGGCCTCGTGTGGCGAGGGCTGGCCGTAGGGCTGGAATGGCAGGCCAGGCTGCTGGCCCCAGGGCGGCACGTCGGTGGCCAGCGCCGTGCTGCTGGCGGGCTGGGTGGTTGGCACATGGGCCGCCCCCGGCGCAGACGCATCAACCCCGCGCTCGGCGTGGACCCCACTGGCCACGCTGGCAGAGGCCAGGGCCAGCCCCTGCCCAAGAAAACGGCGGCGGCCCGGCCTCGGGTCTGGGCAAGTGGGGTCGGCGGCAGTGGGAGGTGAAGCCATGGCGGCGGCAGGATCGGCGGCGGTGGGCACCGCGCCCGCGCATTCTCGCCGATGGCCGTTCAGGCCGCCACGGGGGCCGGGGCCTGCGCCTGAACCAGGCGGCACACCGTCTCGACCAGGGCGTCGACCTCGAAGGGTTTGGTCACGAAGTCGTTCATGCCTGCGTCCAGTGCCTGTTGGCGCTCGCTGCTCAGCACCCCGGCCGACAGGGCCAGGATGGGCAGGGTGTCGCGCCCGGGCAGGCAGCGGATGCGGCGCGTGGCCTCGTTGCCGTCGAGCACGGGCATCTGCACGTCCATGAGCACCGAGTCAAAGGCCTGGCCGGGTTCACTCAGCAGGGTCACGGCCTCTTCGCCGTTGGCCACGGTGACGGCGCGCGCACCCTCCACCAGATCGGCCAGCACCTGCTTCAT
>CAZKDU010000090.1:0-7471 GCA_964551485.1 uncultured Burkholderiaceae bacterium | reverse complement strand
CGGTTTCCAGCTTCATGCCCAGGTAGCTGCCGATTTCCTCGCGCGTCATGCGCAGCACCAGCTCGGAGCGTGAAAACCCCCGGGCGTGCAGGCGCTGCACCAGGTTCAGCAGGAAGGCGGCCAGGCGCTCCTCGGCGCGCATGCTGCCCAGCAGCAGCATGACGCCATGTTCGCGCACGATCTCGCGGCTCATGATCTTGTGCACGTGGTGCTGCAGGGCCTTGACCTCGCGTGAAATCTCCTCAATCCGGTCGAACGGCATGACACAGACCTCGGCGTCTTCGAGTGCCACCGCGTCGCAGGTGTGCTGGTCGTTCACGATGCCGTCCAGCCCGATGATCTCTCCCATCATCTGGAAGCCCGTGACCTGGTCACGGCCGTCCTCGGTGAGCACGCAGGTTTTGAAGAAACCACTGCGAATGGCATACAGCGAGTTGAATTTCTCCCCACTGCGAAACAGGGCTTCCGAGCGTTTGACTTTGCGCCGAACCGCCACCATGCCGTCAATCTGCTCAAGCTCGTGGGTCTGCAGTCCGACGGGCATGCAGAGCTCGCGCAGATTGCAATGGGAGCAGGCGGCTTTGATGATGGGAAGCTTCATGCGGGTGAGGCGGTGCAAACTTGATATGGCTCAAGACAAGCATACGACTTTTTCGGCACAGTGTGGCCATCAAAAGGATGCCCCATGTCGTCTGTTTCGCCCGAGCTGCTGCGCCGCCTCAACGTGTCGGGTCCGCGCTACACCTCCTACCCGACCGCTGATAGGTTTGTGGAGGCCTTCGATGCCGATGACCTGACCCAGGCCCTGGCGCAGCGCCAGCAGGGGGCGGGCGCGGTGTCGCCGCTGTCGCTGTACGTCCACATTCCGTTCTGCGAGTCGCTGTGCTACTACTGCGCCTGCAACAAGGTCATCACCCGTCAGCACGACCGCGCCGGCCCCTACCTGCGTGACCTGGCGCGCGAGGCCGACCTCTACACCCGGCACCTGGGCCTGGGGCGGCCTGTGTCGCAGCTGCACCTGGGGGGCGGCAGCCCCACGTTTTTGCGCGATGCCGAGCTGCGCGAACTGATGCAGATGCTGCGCCAGCGCTTCGACCTGGTGGCGGGGGCCGAGTGCTCGATCGAGGTCGACCCGCGCACGGTCGATGCCGACCGCCTGGCTCTGCTGGCCGAGCTGGGTTTCAACCGCCTGAGCTTCGGTGTGCAGGATTTCGACCCGCAGGTGCAGCGTGCCGTGCACCGCCTGCAGTCCACCGAGCAGGTGCGTGACCTGGTCGCGGCGGCACGCCGGCTTGGCTTCGAGTCGGTCAACCTGGACCTGATCCATGGCCTGCCGCACCAGACCCCAGCCTCGTTCGCTCGCACCCTGGCCCAGGTGGTGCAGCTGCGGCCGGACCGTGTGGCCCTGTACAGCTACGCCCACCTGCCGCAACGCTTCAAGCCCCAGCGGCGCATCGCCGAGGCCGACCTGCCGAGCCCGGAAACCAAACTGACCATGACGGCCGAGGCCGTAGCCACGCTCGAGGCCGCGGGCTACGTCTATGTCGGCATGGACCACTTCGCCCTGCCCAATGACGGCCTGGCCGTGGCCAAACGCCAGGGGCGGTTGCACCGCAACTTCCAGGGCTACAGCACCCAGGCCGACTGCGACCTGGTGGCCCTCGGGGTCTCGGCCATCGGCCGGGTGGGTGCGGTCTACAGCCAGAACGCCAAGACCCTGGACGAATACCACGACCTGCTGAACCAGGGGCGTCTGCCGGTGGTGCGCGGCCTGGCTGCGAGTCGCGACGACCTGCTGCGGCGCGCCGTGATCATGGGGCTGATGTGCCAGGGGTCGCTGGATTTCCAGGCCATCGGACAGGCCTACCTGGTGGACATCCGGTCGTACTTCGCGGCCGAACTCAAGGCACTGGAGGAGCTGGCCACCTGCGGCCTGCTGCATGTCACCGACGAGGGGCTGGAGCTGACCGAACTCGGCTGGCACGGGGTGCGCGCCATTGCCATGGTGTTCGACCGCTACCTGCAGGCCGACCGCACGCGCGCGCAGTTCTCGAAAATCCTCTAACCTGTTGCCATGCAAACCCTGCTGGCCACGACCGCGCTGCTCATGGGCCTGACCGGCGGGCCGCACTGCCTGGCCATGTGCGGCGCTGCCTGTGGCGGATTGGGCCGGTCCGGGGGCACGCGCGGCCTGCGCGACCTGCTGGCGTTCCAGGCTGGGCGGCTGCTGGGTTACGCGGTCCTGGGGGCGGTGGCTGCCGGCTCGGTGCAGGCCATGGGCTGGCTGGGCACGCAGAGCGCCGCCCTGCGCCCGCTCTGGACCCTGTTCCATGTGGCGGCCCTGCTGCTCGGGCTGGTGCTGCTGTGGCGTGCCAGGCAGCCCTGGTGGCTCGAGGGGGCCGGACGCCAGGCCTGGGCCTGGGCACGTACCTGGGCCCAGCGCACCGGCCTGAGCGCCGGCTTCATGCTGGGCCTTCTCTGGGCCTTGCTGCCCTGCGGGCTGCTGTATTCGGCGCTGATGGTGGCCGCACTCACCGGCCAGCCGTGGGCCGGGGCCGCGGTCATGGCCTTGTTTGCCCTGGGGTCCGGGGTGGTGCTGCTGGCCGGGCCCTGGTTGTGGTGGCGCCTGCTTGGGCAGCCGGGCACGGGGCAGGGGGACTGGGGGGTGCGGCTGGCCGGCCTGGCCCTGGCCGGCCTGTCGGGCTGGGCCCTGTGGCTCGGGGTGGTGCACAACCAGGCCCCTTGGTGTGTGCCGCTGGTGGCCTGAACTGGCCTGCAGGTGGTGGGAGGCCCCGGCGAAGGGGTCAGGCGCTCAGTCCCTTGTAAAGCATGTAGGCTGCCAGCAGGTAGAGCACGCTGGCAAACACGCGCTTGAGCTGGGCCACGGGCAGGCTGTGGGCGGCGCGGGCGCCCAGCGGGGCGGTGAACACGCTGCAGACCGCGATCACCCCGAGCGCGGGCAGCCAGATGTAGCCGAACGAGCCCGCTGGCAACCCTGTGACCTGCAGGCCGCCGAGCACATAGCCCAGCACGTTGGCCACGGCGATCGGGAAGCCCAGCGCGGCCGAGGTGGCCACGGCATTATGAATGGCCACATTGCACCAGGTCATGAAGGGCACGCTGATGAAGCCGCCACCCGCGCCCACCAGGCCTGACAGAAACCCGATGAAGCCACCAGCCGCGAGCTGGCCGGCCGTGCCCGGCATCTGCCGCGTGGGCTTGGGTTTCTTGTCAAGGAACATCTGGGTGGCCGAGAAGCCCACGAACAGCGCGAAGAACAGCGCCAGGTGGCTGCCTTTGAGCAGGGCGAACACGCCCAGGCTGCCCACCATGCTGCCCAGCACGATGCCAGGGGCCAGCCGCTGCACGATGTCCCAGCGCACCGCGCCGCGCCGGTGGTGGGCGCGCACGCTGGACACCGAGGTGAACATGATGGTGGCCATGGAAGTGGCGATCGCCATCTTGACCGACAGATCGGCCGGTGCCCCGCGGCTGGACATGATCAGCGTGATGAAGGGCACCATGAGCATGCCGCCGCCAATGCCCAGCAGGCCGGCCAGGAAGCCGCTGCCCAGGCCCAGCAGGGCCAGTTCCACAATCAACAGGGGTTCAAGCGTCATGGCGGGTGGCGCGGCGGCTGCACCTGCCGCCGCGTGGAAAGAAGGTGTCTGCCAGTGGGCGCCGGGCCGTCATCCTGAACGCAGGGTTCAGGTGGGCGAGGGCAGCAAGGCTTCGGGTTCATCTGACGCGAGACGATCACACCAGCCAGGCGATGTACCAAGCCCGGGCTCCATGGAGCATTGGTTCAAGGAAATATAAAACCCGGCGAACACTTGCAGACGGGTCCATTGTAGGCGCTGCGGGCGGGCTGTGGGGCGCAGATGCAGGGCAAGCAGCCTGGAACTCGGGGGATTGCCGGTGCCTGCGGCGCCGTACAAACGAAAGTGGTTTTGACGGTGGTTTTCCCGGCGCCGACAGCGGCCACAGCAGTGGCACGCCAGACCACCGGTGCTCGGGCGCCCAGAGCCTGATTTCAGTGCGCGCTCAGAGCAGACAGCCGTCTTGCTGCAAGGCCTGGTCGAGGCGGGCCAGCAGCTGGGTCAGGCGCTGCCCGGCGGCGCTGTTCTCGGCCAGAGCCGGGTGGTCGGTGTGGCTGGGCATGGGCGCCGGGGCGGGGGCCGGCGCGGCCCCCGCCTGCGCCACCAGGTCGAACGCCAGGTTCAATGCGGCCAGCACGGCGATGCGGTCGCGTGCCTTGAGCTTGCCTGCGTCACGGATGCTGCACATGGCCGCGTCCACCCGCGACACCGCCGCCTGCAGGGTGGCTTCGCCGCCCTCGGGGCAGCCCAGCAAGTAGCTCTGGCCCATGATCAGCACGTCGATCTGTTTCATGGCGGGTGTTCCTTCAGGCCAGCGGGTTGGTGGGGGGCTCGCCCGGGACCGGTTCGTTGGCCGAAGGCAGGTGCTGCAGCAGGGCGTCGACCCGGGTGCGGGCGGTGGCCAGGCGGGTGCGCAGCGAGTCGCGCTCGCGCGTCAGGGCCTCGACCTGGCTGGCCAGCAGCGCATTGGTGCGCTGCAGTTCGTTGTACCTCAGCAGCAGGCGCTCGACGCGCTCGGCGATCTGGTCAATCTGGGAGGGTAGGGCCATGGCAGCGAATGGTACAGAGGTTCGATTTTAGGGTTTGCCCTCGGTCATCCGCTAAAATCTTTCGCGTTGGTGCTCGCGGCGTGGTTCACACGCTGCAGTTCAACGGGAAGCAGGAAGGTCACATTCAGGGAATGGACCCAGCCTGCGCTGCCCCCGCAACGGTCAGCAGATGAGCCACACACCGGCTCGTCCTTCGTCACACATGCCACTGGGTGCCTTGAACAAGCCCTGGGAAGGCCGCGAAGGTGGATCTGCCAGCCCGGATACCGGCCAACAAGGTGGACCACCGGCCCCATGCCGGCGGTCCGTGTCGCCCAAGCACCGTCGGGGAAGGCGGTGAGGGCAGAAGTCTTGTGTGTTTTCTTTCATGACCCTTCGCACCACCCGTGCGCGCTGGACCGCGGCTGCCCTTGCCACGTCCGCCGCCTTCTCCGCCCACGCCCAGAGCGCGCTCCAGGAAACCGTGATCAGTGCCACCCGTGTGGCCCAACCCTTGTCCGACGTGGTGGCCGACGTGACCATCATCGACCGCGAGCGCATCGAGCGCAGTGGCGCCACCGGCCTGGCCGATGTGCTGGCCCGCGTGCCCGGCGTCGAGTTCTCGCGCAACGGCGGCCCCGGCACCACCACCGGCGTGTTCCTGCGTGGCGCCGAGTCGCGCTTCACCGCGGTCTTCGTCGATGGTGTGCGCCTGGACTCCCAGTCCACCGGCGGCGCCGCCTGGGAGAGCATCCCGCTCGGCCAGATCGACCGCATCGAGGTGCTGCGCGGCCCGGCCGGCGCCGTCTACGGCTCTGACGCCATCGGCGGCGTGGTGCAGATCTTCACCCGCAAGGGCGAGGGTGCCTTCACCCCCTACGTCGGGGTGGGTGCCGGCACCTACAGCACCCGCAAGCTCGAGGCCGGCTTCAGCGGCGCGCAGAACGGCGTCGACTACGCGCTGGGTCTGGGCCACGAGCGCAGCAACGGCTTCAACGCCCGCCCGCTGCCGACCCAGAACCCGGACAACGACGGCTACCGCAGCCGCTCGGCCAGCGCCCGCCTGGGCTGGCAGATCAACCCGGCGCAGCGCCTGGAGGCCAGCCTGCTGGCCAACGACCTGGACTCACAGTACGACGGCAGCCTTCTCAACGACGACCACAACCACCACAAGCTCGAGGCCTACGGCCTGAACTGGCGCGCCCAGTGGAGCGAGGCCTACAGCACCCGCCTGAGCGCCACCGAGTCGCGCGACCGCTACGAGACCCGGCCCAGCCCTTATCTGACCACCACCACGCTGCGCGGCTACACCTTCCTCAACGAGCTGCGCCTCGGCGCCCACCTGCTGACCGCCGCGCTGGAGCGCAAGGAAGACGCACTGCAGAACGCCCCGATCGACCGCGACCGCCACCAGGACGCGCTGGCCCTGGGCTATGGTTTCACCAACAAGGTCCACACCGTGCAGCTCAACCTGCGCCAGGACCGCGACAGCGAGTTCGGCAGCCACAGCACCGGCTCGCTGGCCTACGCCTACGCGTTCGCGCCGGCCTGGCGCGTCTCGGCCTCGGCCGGCAGCGCCTTCCGCGCGCCCACGCTGTACCAGCGTTTCAGCGAGTACGGCGTGGCCTCGCTGCGACCCGAGAGTGCGCGCAACCTGGAGATCGCCCTGCGCTGGGTGCAGGGCACCAGCAACGCCAGCCTGACCGCCTACCGCAACAAGGTCAGCGACCTCATCAGCTTCGTCGGCCCCGGCACCTGCGCCTCGGCGTTCGGTTGCTACGCCAACACCGCGCGTGCCGAGTACTCGGGTGTGACCCTGGCCGGCGAGCACAGGCTGGGCAGTGCCAACCTGCGCGGCTCGCTCGACCTGCAGGACCCGAAGGACCTGGGCGCCGGCAAGCAGCTCGCGCGCCGCGCCCGCGAGCACGGCACCCTGGGCCTGGACCTGCCCGTGGCCGGCTGGACCCTGGGCGCCGAAAGCCAGTTCTCCGGCCAGCGCTACGACAACGCGGCCAACACCACCACCCTGGGCGGCTACGCGCTGTTCCACCTCTACGCCACCACCCGGCTGGCGCCCGAGTGGACGCTGCTGCTGCGCGTCGACAACCTGAGCGACAAACCCTACGAGCTGGCGCGCAGTTTCGCCAACCCGGGCCGGGCGTTCTTCGCCAGCCTCAAGTGGTCGCCACGCTGAGTGCCTGAGGTGGACCACACGGTTCGCTGCCCGGCGCTGCTGGTGGTAGCACCAGCCTCAGGCCAGGGCAAGACCACGGTCACGGCCGCGCTGGCGCGGCTGCACCACCGCCAGGGGCGGCGCGTGCGGGTGTTCAAGTGCGGGCCGGACTTTCTCGACCCCTACTGGCACCAGCTTGCCAGCGGTGCCCCGGTGCACTCGCTGGACCTGTGGATGACCGGCGAGGCCGAGTGCCGGCGCCGCCTGCACCAGGCCGCCCAGGAAGCCGACCTGCTGCTGGTCGAGGGCGTCATGGGCCTGTTCGACGGCGCCCCCAGCGCCGCTGACCTGGCCCAGCGCTTCGGCCTGCCGGTGCTGGCGGTGATCGACGCCAGCGCCATGGCCGGCACCTTTGGTGCGCTGGCCTTCGGCCTGCAGCACTACCGCGCCGACCTGCCTTGGGCCGGTGTGCTGGCCAACCGTGTGGGCAGTGCACGCCATGCCGACATGCTGCGCGATGGCCTGCGCGAGCCCGCCCGCTGGCTCGGGGCGCTGCCACGCAACTCAGCCCTGGCCTTGCCCGAGCGGCACCTGGGCCTGGTTGCGGCCAGCGAGGTCGAGGACGCCCCGGCGCGCCTGGACGCCGCGGCCGACGCCCTGGCCGCCACACC
>CAZKDU010000089.1:0-7475 GCA_964551485.1 uncultured Burkholderiaceae bacterium | reverse complement strand
GTTGAACACGCTGGCCGAGTAGGGCTGGGCACGGTCCGCGCCGATGGTCACGCGGAAATCGTGCGAGGCCACTTGGCTCGGCGCCACCGAGTGGTTGATCCACTCGTAGCCTTCGGCGCCCACGTCGAGCTGGGTGCCGAACGGGCGCTTGTCGGGTTCGCCTTTGGCGCGCGCGTAGACCAGCGAGCGCTGCGCACGCGAGAACGGTGTGGCCTCGTTGTCGCCCTCGATGAAGTACTGGCGGATCTCCGGGCGGATGGTCTCCAGCGTGAAGCGCACGTGGCCGATCACCGGGTAGTTGCGCAGCACCGAGCGCCGGGTCTGGCGCAGGTCGTACACCCCCAGGGCGCTGAGCCCGCCGAACGCCAGGAAGGCCAGCCAGCCCACGCCGAAGGCCAGCAGGCTGAACAGGCTCAGCAGCCAGGCGAACACACACAGGCCCATCACGGTGTAGCGCACCGGGTAGATGGCGTTCAGGCGTTCCAGCATCGCAGGCTCCTCTCCTCGGGGCAGCGGCGGCCGGGCCGGGCGCCTGGCCGATACACTCGGACGCATCATAAAAGCCCTGCACCCGTGACCCCATGACCCCCACCCCGCTTTCCCCGACCCCGCTGGGCCCCGAGGCCTTCGACGAACTCGACGCCCTGCTCGACGAGCTGCGCACCCGCCACGACGAAACCCCGCAATGGGAGTTCTGCGAGGGCTTCCTGGCCGCGCTGGCCTGCTGCCGCCGCACCATCCCCGCCAGCGAGTGGCAGCCGGTGCTGCTGGGCGTGGCCGCCGAGGGCGAGCCGGCCGAGGCGGGCGAGGGCTCGTTCGCCGACGCCGCCCAGGCCGAGCGCTTCCTGGCGCTGTGGACGCAGCGCCTGCAGGAGGTGGTGGCGGCGCTGGACACGCCGGTCGAATCGCTCGAGGACGAGCGCGCCTATGCCCCCGAGGTCATGGACGTGCGCGGCGCCGTGGCCGAGCTGCCGCCCGAGCAGCGCGCCGAGATGGATGGCGAAGACCTGCCCTCGTTCGCCCAGGTCTGGGCCCTGGGCTTCATGTTCGCCGTGGAGAACTGGCCCGAGGAATGGGCGCCACCGCGCGACCGCGAGGCCGCCAAGTGGCACGACGCCTCGCTCGAGGCCATCGTCGCCCTGACCGAGGACGACACCGAGCCGCCCACGCTCTCGGCCCTGAGCGAGGACGGCCCGCCCAGCGTCAGCGAGGCGCGCCTGCAGGCCTACGCCGAGGCCCTGTGGGCGGTGCACGACCTGCGCGAGATCTGGCGCCAGATCGGCCCGCGCGTGGCCACCGTGCGCAAGGCCGCCGAGCCCGGCCGCAACGACGCCTGCCCCTGCGGCAGCGGCAAGAAGTTCAAGAAGTGCTGCGGCGCCTGAGGCGCGCTGTGCCGGCCCCTCTGCGGGCTGGCACGGACCCGCCGGGCGCATGCGGCCCGGGGCCGCGCCGCCTCAGTGCGTGAAGAAGCCGCGCAGCGCCTGCGCCGTCTCGGCCGGCAGCTCTTCGGGCAGGAAGTGCCCGGCCGGCAGCGCCAGGCCCTGGACCCGGCCCGCGCACTGGGCCTGCCACAGCGCCTGCGGGTCGAACAGCCGCTGGATCACGCCACGCTCGCCCCACACCACCAGGGTGTCGCAGGCGACGCGCTCGCCGCGCGCGCGGCTGTCCTGGTCGTGCTCCAGGTCGATGCCGGCGCTGGCGCGGTAGTCCTCGCAGGCCGCGTGCACGGCCGTGGGGTTGCAGAAGCAGCGTTCGTACTCGGCCAGGGCCTGTGGCTCGATGAAGCCGGTGCCGCTGCCGCCCCAGCCGCCGAGCTTGGTGCGCAGGTAGGCCGGTGCGTCGCCCAGGATCATGCGCTCGGGCAGCGGCGCCGGCTGGATCAGGTGGAACCAGTGGTAGTAGGCGCGCGCCAGGTTGAAGTAGGGGTCGCCGCCCGCGGGCGAGGGCGGCGGCGGCTTGCCCCAGAGGCCGGCGTACATGTCCAGCGTGGGCGCGATGTCGATCAGCGCCAGCCGGCGCACGCGCTGCGGGTGGTCCAGCGCCAGCCGGTGCGCCACCCTGCCGCCGCGGTCGTGGCCGCACAGGAAGAAGCGGTCCACCCCCAGCTGGTCGGCCACGGCCACGAGGTCGCTGGCCATGCGGCGCTTGCTGTAGTTGGCGTGGTCGGGCTCGCCCGGGGGTTTGGACGAGTCGCCATAACCGCGCAGGTCGGGCAGCACCAGGAAGTATTCGTGCGCCAACTGTCGGGCCACGCGGTGCCAGAGCACATGGCTCTGCGGAAAACCGTGCAGCAGCACCAGGGCCGGCTTGTCGCGGGCCCCGCCCCAGCGGGTGAACACCTGCACGCCGGGGTCGGCGCCCGCCAGGTGCGTGGCCTCGAAGCCGGCGAACCAGTCCGTGCTCATGCCGTCCCCCGAGCTGCCAGGAAACGGCGCAGGTTGGCCGCAGCCTGGGCCCGCACCTGGGCGCGCAGCCACGGGCTCCAGCCCAGCAGCCAGCCCGGCAGGCCCAGGGCCTGGCGCGACCAGCGCCAGAAGTCGAAGCGGTCGTGGTGGCGCACGATCTGGCCGGCCGGGTTGAACTCGAAGCGGCCGTCGATCACGTTGTGCACCAGCCGCCCGGTGGCGCTGAAGCGGTAGTGCGCCTCCCAGTGGGCCTGGCCGTGCCGGGCGTCGGCGGTGATGCCCCTGGCCTGCAGGCGCCAGACGTCGCGGCCCTTGGCCTGCGTCACCTCGCACAGCATGCGCCACATGCCGGCCACCTCGGTGCGCCCGCGCAGCGAGAAGGCCTCGTCGTCGAAGGCCGCGTCCTCGGCGTAGCAGGCGGCCATGGCCTCGGCGTCGAGCGCCGCGAAGGCCGCGTAGAAGCGCTCCAGGGTCTGTTGGTTCGGATGCATCGGGCCTCCGGGGTGGATGGGTAACGGGTGGGTGGGCTCAACTCGGCGGTGCGGGTGGCAGCCGCTGCAGCAGGCCGTGCAGCGCGTGGCGCAGGCTGGCCGCGCGCACGGCGGCGCGGTCGCCAGGGAAGTGCCGGCATTCGCTGTGGGTCCGGCCGTCCACGTGCCAGCCGAACCAGACCGTGCCCACGGGTTTGCCCGGGCTGGCGCCGCCGGGGCCGGCGATGCCGGTCACGGCCAGGCCGGCCTGGGTGCCGGCGCGTGCGCAGGCACCCTCGGCCATGGCGCGCGCCACCGGCTCGCTGACGGCGCCGTGCGCGGCCAGCAGCATTTCGGGCACGCCCAGCAGTTCGGTCTTGGCGGCGTTGGAGTAGGTCACCACGCCGCGCTCGAACCACTGGCTGGAGCCGGCCCGCTCGGTGCAGGCCGCGGCCACCAGGCCGCCAGTGCAACTCTCGGCCGTGGCCAGCCACCAGCCGCGCGCGAGCAGGGCGTCGGCCAGCCGCGCCACCAGGGCGGCGGGGTCGTGTCCGTGGCCGTCGGCTGGGGGCGGCGGGGCGGTGGCCATGCGTGGGTCAGGCAAAGAAGCGCCAGAGCGCGAACACCAGCAGGGTGCAGGCGGCGGCCACCAGGTCGTCGAACAGGATGCCGAAGCCGCCGCGCGCGCCCTCGCCCTTGAAGGCCTGGTCGGCCCAGCCCACCGGGCCGGGCTTGGCCGCGTCGAACAGGCGGAACAGCACGAAGGCCGCCAGCTGCTCATGGAAGCCGGCCGGCGTCACCAGCCACAGCACCAGCCAGAAGGCCACCACCTCGTCCCAGACGATGCTGCCCGGGTCCTGCACCCCCATGTGGCGCGCGGTCACGGTGCAGGCCCACCAGCCCAGGCCCAGGGCCAGGGCAATCACCCCGGTCATGGCGGCCTCGCCCAGGTGCGGGCGCATGGCCACGAAGGCCAGCCAGGCCCACAGCGTGCCGGCGGTGCCCGGGGCCACCGGGCTCAGCCCCGAGCCCAGGCCCAGGGCCAGCAGGTGGGCCGGGTGGCGGAGCATGAAGCGCGCGTCGGGCCGGGCCGGTGCGCGGGCCGGCAGCGGGGCCAGGGGTGGCAGGGTTGACGTGGGTGGGGTGTCGAACGGGGTGGCCATGGGGGCGGAGTGAACTCGGTGGGTCGGTGGGGGCGGTGGGCGCGGCTCAGGCCGGCGCGGCCCCGGTGCGGGCCAAGGCGGCTGATCCTGGGGCAGGCAGCGGAGCGGGGGACGCGCCGGCAGGGGGCGATGGGGGGCGTGGGGCCGAAGGCTCCAGAGGGGTCAGGCGCGCCAGCCAGTCGGCCCAGTGCTCGACGCAGGCGCGCACCTTGGGCAGGCGGTGGCGCTCGGCCAGCATCACGGCGCTGACCGGCACCGGCGGCTCGGCGCTCAGGCCGGGCAGCACCGGCAGCAGCCGGCCCTGGGCCACCAGGGGCTCGCCAACCACCGAGACCAGGCGCCCGATGCCCAGGCCGGCCAGGGTCATGGCGGCCAGCGTGGCCGTGTGGTCGGAGCGGAAATGGCCGTCGGCCAGCACCACGCGGGTGCCGCCGTCGGCACTGCGCAGCTGCCAGCGGTTGAGCCCGGGCAGGCTGGTGTTGGCGATCAGGTGGTGGCGCTCCAGCGCCTCGGGCGAGTCGGGCAGGCCATGGGCCTGGGCGTAGGCCGGGCTGGCGTAGAGGCGGCGTGCCAGCTGGCCGAGCGGGCGCATGACCAGCATGTCGCTGGTGGGCGCGCCGGTGCGGATGGCGATGTCGATGCCCTCGCGCGCCATGTCCACGATGCGGTCGTCCACGCAGAAGTCGAGCTTCAGGCGCGGGTGGCGCGCGGCCAGGGCCGGCAGGCTGGGCACCAGCAGGTGCTCGGCCAGCACCGAACTCATGCTCACGCGCACCAGGCCAGCCACGGCCTGGGTCTTGCCCATGAGTTCGGCGCCCAGTTCGTCGAGTTCGGCGCCGACACGCTCGCAGCTGGCGTGGAACAGCTCGCCCTCGGGGGTGAGCGACAGGCCGTGGGTGGAGCGGTGCACCAGGCGCACGCCATAGGCCGCCTCGATGCGCTGCAGCGCGCGCGAGACCTGGCTGACCGGGGCGTTGCGTTCGCGCGCCACTGCCGACAGCGTGCCCAGCCGCGCCACGCGGCAGAACAGCCGCAGGTCGTCCAGGCTCAGGGCGGAGGGGGTGGCGTCGGGCACGGGTGTTGCAGGGGATGCAAATCGGCTTTGCGGCGTGCGGGGTGTCGCGCAGGGCGGCGGCTGCCTACAGTGGACTCACCTACTCAGACAAGGAGCGACACCATGCACACCGGCTGCCATTATGACCCCAGCCCTAGCTTCCTGGCGCAGGCCCCGTATGGCCTGGCGCCGCACATCCGCAGCCGCTTCAGCGCCGACTACTGGGCCGTGATGCGCGCCGCCGGCCGGGGGGCCGAGTTGCAGGCCCAGCGCGCCGCCCAGCGGCTGGCGCAACGCCTGCGCCAGCGCCTGGCCCAGCACCAGGCCGCGCGCCGCCAGGTCGAGGAGGTCTGACATGCCGACCCTGCGACTGTCCACCAACGTACCCCTGAACCCGGCCCAGACCCAGGCCGTGGCGCAAGGGCTCACCGCCGTGTCGACCGAGGTCCTGGGCAAACGCGCCGGGGTCACGGCGGTGCTGGTCGAGGTTCTGCCGGTGGGCCGCTGGTTCATCGGCGGCGTGGTGCCCCAGGGGCCGACAGCGCGGCTGGAGATCCAGGTCACCGCGGGCACCAACACGGCCGAGGAGAAAGCGGCCTTCGTGGCCGCGGCCCAGGCCGAGCTGGCGCGCCAGCTCGGGCCGCTGGAAGAGGCCAGCTACGTGCTGGTGCACGAGCTGCCGGCCGGCGACTGGGGCTACGGCGGCCGCACCCAGCAGGCGCGCCGCCTGACCCAGACCGTGCTCTGAGCCCTGGAGCACTCCCGCAGGGGATGGCGTTACCCCCATGCCAGGGGCCGTGGTGGTGGTCGGCGCCCGGCGCCGCGCGCCTTGCCCCTTCGTGCGACAACCGCGCCACCCTCCCTGCGGGGCCGCCAGCCGGTCCTGCCCCGTGCGGCACGGCGGTGGTGCGGGCCCCCCGGGCCGTGGCCTCGGGCGCCACACGCCGGGGGCGAGACCGGGCCAGGGCGCCTGGCGGGGTGGGGTCAGGCGAAGTGGTCGAACGAGGCCCAGCGCGCGCGCCAGTCGGCGGGCAGGGGCTGGCCGCCGACGCCGAGCAGGCGCAGGCCGGGTTCGGCCTCGATGCGGCCGATGCAATGCACCGGTGTGGCGCTGGCCTGGCCGGCGGCTTGCACGGCCTCGCGGGCAGTGGCCGGGGCGCTGAACAGCAGCTCGTAGTCGTCGCCGCCGCAGAGCACGCAGTCGAGCTGGTCTTCCAAGGAAAATCCGGCCTCGGTCCTTGCCAGTTCTTTTTTGTTTGCTATCAATTCAGTAGCAATCTGGGTGTCCACGCTGGCCCCCACGGCGGAGGCGGCGAGCAGGTGGCCGAGGTCGCCGAGCAGGCCGTCGCTCAGGTCCAGCGCGGCGCTGGCCACGCCGCGCAGGGCCAGGCCCAGGGCCACGCGCGGCTCGGGGCGCTCCAGGCGCGTGCGGGTGGTGGCCAGCAGCGCCGGCGGCAGCGGGCGCTGGCCCTGCAGGGCGCGCAGGGCCAGCCGGGCGTCGCCCAGCGTGCCGCTGACCCAGAGCTCGTCGCCGGGGCGGGCGCCACTGCGCAGCAGGGCCTGGCCGGCTGGCACCTCGCCGAACACGGTCAGGCACAGGTTGAGCGGGCCGCGCGTGGTGTCGCCGCCCACCAGCGGGCAGGCGTGGGCGTCGGCCAGGGCCAGCAGGCCTTCGGCGAACGGCCCGAGCCAGTCGGGCCGGGCCTCGGGCAGGGCCAGGGCCAGGGTGAAGCCCAGCGGCCGCGCGCCGCAGGCGGCCAGGTCGCTCAGGTTCACTGCCAGGGCCTTGTGGCCTAGGGCGGCCGGGTCCACATCGGCGAAGAAGTGCCGGCCCTCGACCAGCATGTCGCTGGAGACGGCAAGCTGCATGCCGGGGCGCGGCTGCAGCAGGGCGCAGTCGTCGCCGATGCCCAGGCGCACCGCGCCGCCGGCCGGCGGCGGGCGGCGGAAGTAGCGCGCGATCAGGTCGAACTCACCCACCGCGGCTCACCCGACCCCATCGGCCGCGGGCGTGCCGTCGCCGCGAAAGCGCAGCGCCGCCTGGCGCGTGACCTCGGCCAGCAGCTGCTCGCGCGCCTGGCGCTCGCGCAGCCAGCAGGCGTCGTTGTGGTTGCGGTTGAGGTCGTTGCGCAGGCCCTGCAGCAGGGCGCGCGAGCCGAGCAGCTCGGCGTGCGGCTGCACCTTGTGCAGGGTCAGCAGGATGTGCTCGCGCAGCGCCATGTGCTCGCCCGTGGCCGGGTCCACGTAGATGGCGTCGAGCCCGAAGCGGCAGGCCTGGAAGCGGTTGTAGGTGTAGACTAGGTAGTCGTCCTCGCTCGGCATGAAGGGCTGCTCTTCGAGGAACCACGAGCCCAGGGCCTGCACGTAGCCGGCCAGCGCGGCG
>CAZKDU010000088.1:0-7599 GCA_964551485.1 uncultured Burkholderiaceae bacterium | reverse complement strand
CGCATGACGCACCGCATCAGCAAATGGGTGAGCCACAGCGCGCGCGAGAACTGGCGCACCAAGTGGGCCGACAAGCTGTTCACCCGCCTGGTGCCGGCCCTGCAGGCGCGCGGTGACCGCGTGACCACCGTGCTGGCCAAGGGCCCGCTGACCGAGCTCACCGCCCAGCTCAAGGCAGAGCACGGCGTGGCCCGGGTGCTGGACGCGCGCCGGCCCAAGTTCGGCCACGACATGGAGCCCGTCACGCCCGACCAGCCGGCCAGCGACAGCAGCCGCTGGAGCGTGCCCGGCGCCGTGGCCAGCCTGGGCGCGGTGCTGGTGCTGGCGGCCGAGTAAGCCCGCGCGGCAGGCCCATCACCCGGGGTGGCTGCGGCCGCCCCTGGGTGGTATGCTGGGTCGCATGAAACTCCTCGCCAAATGGCTGCTGAGCGCAGCCGCCCTGCTGGCCGTGGCCCACCTGTACAGCGGAGTCGAGGTGCGCAGCTTCGGCGCCGCGCTGATCGCGGCCTTCGTGATCGGCCTGCTCAACACCGTGGTGCGCCCGGTGCTGGTGGTGCTGACCCTGCCGGTGACGCTGCTCACCCTGGGCCTGTTCCTGTTCATCATCAATGCCCTGATGTTCTGGGCCGCCGCCGGCGTGCTCGACGGCTTTCATGTGCGCGACTTCAGCGCCGCGCTGCTGGGCTCGCTGATTTACTCGGTGATGGGCATCGTCATCGAGTCAGCGCTCGAGCGCCTGTTCCCGCAGCAGTGACTGCACCTGCCGCGTGCGGGTGTCGATGATCGAGGCCTCGATGTGGTCGCCGCCGGCTCGGCCGCGGCCGGCCTCCTGCGCGGCCTTGAAGCGGTCTAGCGCGGCCTGGTAGTCGAGCTGGGCCACCCGACTCTCCCCCTCAGCGCGGATGGCGCGCAGCGTCTGGCCCTGGGCCGCGCAGGCCGCCGACAGCAGCTCCCAGGCGCTGGCGTCACGCGGGTTCTGTGTCACCAGGGCCTGCAGGCGCGGCGCGGCCTCGGCGGCGCGGCCACTGCTCGTGGCGGCCTGGGCCCAGAGCAGGCGCTCGGGCCGGCCCGGCGCGTTGGCGTCGAGCAGGGCCAGCACGCGCGCAGAGTCGCCGGCATTGAACGCCAGCTCGGCCGCCAGCAGGGTGGCCTGGCGTGACGCCGCCGCGTCACCCGCGACCAGGCTGCCCAGCCGCGCCAGCAGCGCCTGCTGGCGCACGCCCTCGCGCAGGCGGCCGCTGGCCAGCGCCGCCGCATACAGGCTGGCGGCCTGACGCGCCTCGGGCTGGCGCGCAAAGCCGCTGGCCTCGACCTCGGCCTGGTAGCCGCGCAGGTCGTCCACCTTGGCGTTGGCCAGCACCCGGGCACGCGCCGCCACCATGGCATGCGCCAGCGTGGGGCCGGCCGGCGCACGCGCGGCACTGTCGTCGAGCTGCTGGCGCGCCTGCATGTCGGCGATGCGCTCGGTGGTCAGCGGGTGGGTGCGCAGGTAGGGGTAGGAGCCGTTGTCGTTGAGGCGCGAGGCCTTCTGCAGCTTGTCGAACATGGTGACGAAGCCGCGTGGCTGGAAGCCGGCCTGGGTCATGACGCCATAGCCGATGCGGTCGGCCTCGCGCTCCATGTCGCGCGAGAAGTTGAGCTGCTTTTGCGCGCCCACAGCCTGGCCGCCAACGATCAGGGCGTTGGCCGCGTCCGGGCTCTTGCCGGCCGCCAGCACGCCCAGCAGCACGCTGGCGATCATCCAGGGCGACATCTGGCTCTGTTGCGTCATCATGCGCGCGATGTGGCGCTGCGTCACGTGGCTGAGCTCGTGCGCCAGCACCGAGGCCAGCTCGTCGCGCGAACTGACGATGGCGATCAGCCCCAGGTGCACGCCCAGGTAGCCGCCGGGCAGGGCGAAGGCGTTGACGGTGCGGTCGCGCCCGAGCAGCACTTCCCAGGCAAAGCGCTCGTCCAGCTCGGGTGTGAGTTCGCCGCGCGTGCGCGCTGCCACCAGCAGCGGCTGCCAGATGGCCTGCACGTACTCGGCCAGCACCGGGTCGTCGAGGTAGTCGGGGTCGCGGTAGAGCTCGCGCGCGATGCGCTCGCCCATCTTCTTCTCGGCGCCCAGGCTCATCTCGGCACCGTCGCCCAGGCTGGGCAGTTGGGCCTGGGTCAAGGGCGGCCCCGCCAGCAGCAGGCCAGCCAGCAACGAAACCTGCAGGGCGGAACGGGCGAAGGAGCGGGGCATGGACAAGGCGGTGCGGGCCGGCGGGGGCGCAGCGGCCGGGGCGGTCGATGGCCGTATGATGCGCCAAACGCATGAACGTTCGGTAAACCAGCGCAGATTTTTGAGCACCCCATGAGCACATTGACCCACTTCGACGCCGAGGGCCAGGCCCACATGGTGGACGTGGCCGCCAAGGCCAGCACCCACCGCATCGCCGTGGCAGCCGGCCGCATCGAGATGCTGCCCGAGACCCTGGCCCTGATCCGCAGCGGCAGCGCCAAGAAGGGCGACGTGCTGGGCATCGCCCGCATCGCCGGCATCCAGGGCGCCAAGAAGACCAGCGACCTGATCCCGCTGTGCCACCCGCTGGCCCTGACCCGCGTGGCCATGGACTTTGCCCTGCACGACGCCAGCGCCGAACACCCAGCCCACGTGTGGTGCAGTGCCACCGCCGAGACCGTGGGCCCGACGGGTGTGGAGATGGAAGCCCTGACCGCCGTGCAGGTGGCGCTGCTGACCGTCTACGACATGTGCAAGGCGGTGGACCGCGGCATGACCATCAGCACCGTGCGCCTGCTGGAAAAACACGGCGGCAAGTCGGGCAGCTTCGTCAACGCCTGACGCCTTCATCCACTCGCCCGCCTCGACCCGTGAGCGCCGGGCCGGGCCAGCCGCCGCTCAGGGTGCCGAGGCCGCTGCGGGCTCGCTGCTCCAGCGTGCGTGCTCGGCCGGGAAGGCCGCGCGGTAGCGCGCCGTGTGGAAAGCAGCATCCTGATCCAGGCCGAGCAGCAGCGCGCTCTCGATGCGCTTTTCAATCACGCGCGGTTCGGGGGAATAGTGCAGCAGCCGGCCGGCCAGCGCATGCGCTTCGGCCGCGTTGTCGGCGGTCAGTGTGAGGGTGGTCAGGCGCGCGAACGCCACCTGGTTGGCAAACAGCCAGGACGCCTGGGCGGCCTCCAGCGGGCGCTCGCGGTAGACCGGCGCGCGCGCCTCGGGCGCCAGGTAGACCTGGCTGATGCGCCGGTAGTCCCATGCCGCATAGACCACACACGCTAGCAAAATCATAGCAAACCAGCGAGTATTGGCAAGGGTTGGCGGCCGATTTGATGCATGGCCCGGGGCGCGGACCGGCCACAGCAGGCCCAGCGCCAGGCCCAGCGCCATCTGGAACGGGCCATACCAGAGCGGGTACTCGAGCAGGCTGTGCAGGGCCAGCAGGGTCAGCACCAGCCAGGCCAGCTGGCGCAGCACGGCGCGTTCGCGCCAGGGCCGGGCGCGCCACACGCCCCAGAGCACGCCCCCGCACAGCAGCAGGCCAGCCGGCAGACCGGCCTCCACCGCCAGGTGCAGCGGCAGGTTGTGGGCGTTGTCCAGGATGTCGCAGAAGCGCGCGCCCGGGAACAGCGTGAGGTAGTGGCCGTAGTCGAGCTCGCCCCAGCCCCAGCCACGCCAGGGGTGCTCGCCCAGCAGGGTGAGGGCGTTGGCCCAGAGCGTGACGCGGCTCGAGCAGTTGACCACGGCGGTGTCGCCCAGGCGCGTGAGCAGGGCGCGCGAGACCTCGGGCCCGGACCACCAGGGCAGGCCCAGCACGGCCAGGCCATAGGTCAGCAGGGCCAGGCCGCAGAACACCCGCACGCGCCAGCGCGCGGCGGGCTCGGCCGGGCGCAGCCAGAGCAGCGCCCACAGGCCCACCAGCAGCAGCTGCAGCAGCCCGGTGCGCGAGGACGAGGCAGCGTTGCCCAGGGCCATCAGCACCGCCAACCCGCCGCCTGCGGCCAAGGCCAAGCGCCCGGGCGCGGGCGCGGCGCCGGCGCGCCAGACCAGCACCGCCAAGCCCAGGTTGCTCAGGGTGGCGTACTGGTTGGGCTGGCGCAGGTTGCCATAAGCCAGGCCGGCGCTGGCCGGGCTGACCCAGGGTGCGAAGCCGGCCGCGTGGCCGCTGTACTGCAGCAGCGCGATGGCGCTGCTGAGTCCGGCCGCCAGCAGCCAGCCCCAGGCCAGGGCCAGCCGCAGGTCGGCCCACCAGGGGCCGGGCTGGCCCGCGTCCGGGCTGGCGGCCACGCGTGCCGCCACCATGGCCGCCAGCGCCACCACCGTCAACGCCCCCAGGGCCCCGGCCAGGTCCAGCGGCGCGGCCCAGCCGCCGGTGGCTGTCGCCCCCCAGAAGCCGGCACCCAACACCACCGCACCGGTGCCCGCCAGCAGGGTCGCCACCGGCCGCGACAGCACGCGCGACGGGCACACCAGGCCGAGCAGCGCCGCACAGGCCGCCGACACCAGCCAGGGCAGCACGCTGGTCGACGGACCGGGGGCGAGCGGGTTCAGCCAGGGCCAGGCCACGCAGGCCAGCACGGCCCACCAGCGCGCCTGGGCGCCCAGGCGCACCCAGGGCATGGCCCGAGGGGCGGCGGCAGGGCTCAGAGAGAAAGACACGGTGGAAGCAGCGGCAACAAGCAGACCGGGGCAATGGTCACAACGGGGCCGATTGTCGCTGCCCTAGGGTGCGCCCGCCGGCACGGCGTCGGCCGGCCAGGCCACGCGGGCCAGGGCCGGCTGGCGCTGCTGCAGCCCCCCCCAGGCCATGCGGGCCTGGACGCAGTCTTCAGCGGGCAACACGCGGCAGAGGCGGCGCAGGGCGTCCTGGGCCTCGGCTGGCCGCTGGTTCAGACCCAGGGCCGCGGCCAGCTTGAGCTGGTTGCCGAGGCTGGGGTAGGCCTGGGTGAGCTGGTGCGCGCTTGCCAGTTCACTGTCGGCCATGCTGGCCTGCGGCTCCAGCCGGGCGTAGCGGATCAGTTCGCTGAACTGCGTCAGCAGCCAGACCACAGGTGGCTCGGCCGGGCCGGGTTGGCCGATGCGGGCCTTCTCGAAGCGCAGCTGGTAGAAGCCGGCCTCGACCCGCAGGTAGTCGCGCACCAGGGCCGCCAGCAGCAGGCTGGCGGCCAGCCACAACCCCAGCAGCACGGCACGCGGGCTCTGCCGCCATGGCGCGCCGCCGAGCCGGGTGTCGAGCATGCCGGCCACCAGGCCGGCCGGCAGCAGGAAGTAGGCGTAGTGCAGCGGCAGTTCCAGCATGGCATGCAGGCCCACCACGGCCAGCAGCAACAGCCGCACGGCGTCCAGGCCGCTGGCCACGGCGCGCGTGCGCTGCCAGGCCCAGGCCAGCAGGCCGGCCGACAGCAGCAGCCCGAGCGGCAGGCCGTTCCAGAGCACCAGGTCCAGAAAGAGGTTGTGCGCCTGCGAGAACCCCAGGCCCAGGGCCGGCAGCGCCAGCGCCACCTGCATCTGGGCGGCGGCGCCCTGGCCCCAGCCGTAGCCCCACCAGGGGCTGTCCAGGGCGGCCCGGGCAAACAGGCGCCAGGCGGCCGGGCGCAGTTCGGTCTGGGTGCGCAGCGCCAGCGTGAGGTCGTAGTCCAGCCCCAGGGCCTGGCTCAGGCCAGGCAGCGCCACCACGAAGGCCACGAACGCCAGCACCAGCACGCTCGCCACCCAGGGCAGCAGGCGCGGCAGCAGGCGGCGCCACCACCAGGCCCCGACCAGCAGGGCTGCCAGCGCCAGCCAGGCGGTGCGCGACTGCGTGAGCGCCACCCCGACCAGCAGGAACAGCGCGGCCAGCGCGGCGCTGGCCCCGCCGAGCCATCCACGCAGCACGCCCCAGGCACAGCCCAGCAAGGCCCACAGCAGCAAGGTGGCGAGCTGATTGGGCTGGCCCATGTTGGCATAGGGCCGGTGGCCAGGGGCAAAGCCCATGAGCCAGATGTCGAGTTCGCCCAGGTTCAGCCACTGGCACAGCTGCAGACCCACCGAGCCCAGAGCCGCCAGGCCCAGCGCCAGGAACAGGGCGTCGCCCAGCTCGGCCGGGCTGGCGCGCTCCCAGCGCGCGCCGGTCAGCAGGGCCAGCAGCAGGCCGGCCAAGTAGGCGCTGTGCACCCAGGCGTCACCGGCGAACGGCAGCAGGCCGACGGCGTGCTGCAGCCAGGGCAGCGGCAGCAGCGCGGCCACACCGAGCGCCAGGCCGTGCCAGGGCACGGGCCCGCGCAGCCGCCACAGGGCTGCCAGGGCCCACAGGGCCAGCCAGGCCGCGACCCAGGCATCGGCATGGAACGAGGTCCACGGCACGTAGTGGTTGGGCAGCAGCCAGCCCAGGCTCAAGGCCAGGGCGGCGGCACACAGCCAGAACGGGGAGAACACGCGGGTCATGGGCACTGGCACGGCACCAGCCAAAGAAAAAGCCCCGAACCTGCGTCCGGGGCTTGGGGTGACAACCGGCTCAGCCGCGGCTTACTTGCAGCTGGACGGGCGGAACTTGCTGTCGATGTCGCCGCCGCAGGTCCAGGTCACCTGGCCGTTGGTGGTGAGCGAAGCCCCCAGGTAGATGGTCTTGGTGTCGATGTTGGTGTCGTTGAAGCCTTGCGCCGTGGCCACGATGGAGGAGCCATTCCAGGCCACGCTGGCCACATACTGGCTGGCCTGGCTCTGCACAGTCAGCGAGGCCTGGGCTGGCAGCACCCCGTTGGCGTTGGCGTACTCGGTCACGCTGTTTTTGGCGGCCGAGGCGGCCAGCATCACCTCCGACACCTTGGCCCGTTTGGTGTAGTCCTGGTACGCCGGCAGGGCCACTGCCGCCAGGATGCCAATGATGGCCACCACGATCATCAGTTCGATCAGGGTAAAACCTTTTTGCACAGTGTGTTTCATAGCGAACGAGCTCCTTTGAAAGGTAGAAAAAGAGAAGGCCTATAACGACTGCAGTTGCATTATCCATAGGCCCGTGATTGCCACAAGCCAGGGGCAGCTCACTTGCAGCTGGACGGGCGGAACTTGCTGTCGATGTCGCCGCCGCAGGTCCAGGTCACCTGGCCGTTGGTGGTGAGCGAAGCCCCCAGGTAGATGGTCTTGGTGTCGATGTTGGTGTCGTTGAAGCCTTGCGCCGTGGCCACGATGGAGGAGCCATTCCAGGCCACGCTGGCCACATACTGGCTGGCCTGGCTCTGCACAGTCAGCGAGGCCTGGGCTGGCAGCACCCCGTTGGCGTTGGCGTACTCGGTCACGCTGTTTTTGGCGGCCGAGGCGGCCAGCATCACCTCCGACACCTTGGCCCGTTTGGTGTAGTCCTGGTACGCCGGCAGGGCCACTGCCGCCAGAATGCCAATGATGGCCACCACGATCATCAGTTCGATCAGGGTGAAGCCTTGCTGCAAACGCTGTTTCATCTCGAGCTCCCAAAACGCAGGAGCAGACCACGGGGCAGATTCCATGCCAGGGGCAGAAAGCGCTGAAAACCGTGACACACAGCTCCCAGGCGGCCTGGATGGACACAGCGTTGACACGTTGTGTCACCACAGCCTGACAGGCCGTGGGGGGGGGGGGGACAAAATTTGGTACCACGCCCC
>CAZKDU010000087.1:0-7618 GCA_964551485.1 uncultured Burkholderiaceae bacterium | reverse complement strand
GATCGGCTTGCGCACGGGGATGCCGGCCTCGAGGTCGATCGTGTTCTTGGTCGTGTCGATCGCGTGGTAGCGCGCGAAGGGCGGCCCGGCCATCTCGGCGCCCTGGGCGGTGATCGCGCCCATGACCTCGGTGGTGACGCCGAAGCGCTTGTAGTGCTCGAAGATCTGGCGCACCGAACGCACGCCGGGGTCGTTGGCCCCGGCCTGCGCGGCCTCGTCCCAGGCGGCACCCGCCTGCTTTTTGTACCAGTCGTAGATGCGCCCGACGAAAGGCGAGATCAGCCGCACCCGCGCCTGACCACAGGCCACCGCCTGGCAGAACGCGAACAGCAGCGTGAGGTTGGTGTGGATGCCGCGCTGCTCCAGCTCGGCCGCCGCCTGGATGCCCTCCCAGGTGGCAGCGATCTTGATCAGCACTCGCTCGGCTGGCACGCCTTCGGCGCGGTACAGGGCCATGAGGCGCTCGGCCCGGGCCACGGTGGCCGCGTGGTCGAAACTCAGGCGCGCGTCCACCTCGGTCGAGACCCGGCCCGGGATCAGCGCCAGGATCTCGCAACCGAAACGCACCAGCAGCCGATCCATCACCTCGTCCAGCGCCTGCCCGCGAAAACGGCCCACGGTCTGTGCCAGCAGGGGGGCGTACTCGGCCATCTGCACGGCCTTCAGAATCAGCGAGGGGTTGGTGGTGGCGTCTTGCGGCTGGAACTGGGCCAGCTGGTGGAAGTCGCCGGTGTCAGCCACCACCGTGGTGAACTGCTTGAGCGCATCGAGTTGGTTCATGGCCACACATTATCACGCGCCTGTGTGGCGGAACCGTTGTGTTCCACTTGCAATATCGGGGTGGCGTCAGGCCGGCGCCACAACCCGCACCGTCATCGCCTGGTCACAGGGGCAAGGCAGCTCAAATGGCCCACTGCCGCGCCAGCGGCAAGGCCTGCTCGACCAGACTGGCATGCAGGGCCGCCCCCAGCGGCAGGATGGCGTCATTGAAGTCGTAGCGGCTGTTGTGCAGCAGGTGGCTCCCTTCGGTGCCCTGACCGATGCGCAGGTAGGCACCGGGCCGCACCTGCAGCATGAACGAAAAATCTTCACCGCCCATACTGGGGGTCATGTGGCGCAACACCCGCTCTTCGCCCACCAGGCGGGCGGCCACGTCGGCCGCAAAGCGTGCCTGCGGGACGGCGTTGATGGTGGCTGGGTAAATGCGCTCGTAACTCACCTGTGCGGTGGCGCCGAAGCCCTGGGCCACCGACTGGCACAGCAGCGTGATCCGGTCCTCGATCACCTGCTGGATGCGCTCGTCGTAGGTGCGCACCGTGCCCACCAGGCTCACGTCGCCGGGGATCACGCTCATGGCGCCGGGGTGGCCGCCCTGCAGGCTGCAGATGCTCACCACCGCCTGGTCGAACGCCGACACGTTGCGTGCCACGATGCTCTGCACCGCAGTGATGATATGGCCGGCCACCAGCACCGGGTCCACGCTGTTGTGCGGGCGCGCGCCATGGCCGCCCTTGCCCTTGACCAGGATCTCCACGCGGTCCACCGCAGCCTGCATGGGCCCGGGCGTCACGCCGATGTGGCCCAGTGGCATCTCGGGGGAGTTGTGCTGCGCAAACACCTCGTCGCAGGGAAATCGCTCGAACAGGCCGTCTTCGATCATGGCACGGGCACCGGCGCAGCCCTCTTCGCCCGGTTGGAAAATCAGCACCGCGGTACCATCGAAATGGCGGGTTTCCGCCAGGTAGCGCGCTGCCCCCAGCAGCATGGCCGTGTGGCCATCGTGGCCACAGCCATGCATCAGGCCGGAGCGGGTGGAGCGCCAGGCGAACTCGTTGTGTTCGGCCATGGGCAGGGCATCCATGTCGGCACGCAGGCCGACGGCGCGCACCTTGCCGTCGGGGCCCGGTCCGCTGCGGCGGCCACGCACCAGGGCCACCACGCCCGTCTTGCCCAGCCCGGTGTGGATCTCATCGACCCCGCAGACCTTCAGGGCCTCGACCACACGACCCGAGGTGTAAACCTCCTCGAAACCCAGCTCAGGGTGGGCGTGCAGGTCGCGCCGAAAGGCGGTGAGTTCGGGATGAAAGGCCGCGATGTGGGCAAACGCACGGCCCTGGGCCAGCAGCCGGGCCGCCGGCCTGACGGGGGCCTGGGCGTCGTAGAAGCTCATGGACAAAAGGGCCGGGACATCAGGCATTCACTGTGCGTCGCCGCACGCGGGCTGTCAAACGGTTTTTCTCAACCGCTACTGTTTTGATAGCGACACAGGCAGCAACTGCAAGGGCCCGTACCATGCAGTGGCCTGAGAGCGGGTGTTGTCGGTGTCGGTCATGATGGCCAGGCCAATCAGGGCCCCCGGGGCTTCGCCAAACACCTTCTGGTAGTCGGCGGCAATGTCGCGCTCGTAATCCAGCCACTGGTTGAGCCGCGCCGACCCGGCCTCCACCACCAGGGTGCGGATGCGGTCGGTGCGGGGGTTCAACACCACCGAGCCGGCTGCCCGGCGGTTGCACCAGGTGTACATCAGCGTGGCGTACGGCATCTCTTCGCCAGTCAGGGTACGGCTCAGCTCGGACAGCATGGCGTTCTTGGGCGAGAAACGGCTGCGGTCGCCGTCAAACGCCAGCACCACACGCACGTTGGCGTCGTCGGTCTCTCGCCGGGCCATGTCGGCCTCGGCCAGCAGCTCGGGTACGCGCCACGAAAAGCGCACATGGCCCAATGCCTCGGGCTCGATGCGCAACTGCTTGCGCAGCAAGCTGGCCGACGCATTGGCACGCGCCTGCACGGCATCCCGGCCATCGAGTTGCACCACCGCAAACTCGGATGGGGTCTTGCCCGGCAACGGATTGTGTTGCCACCCCTCAAACCCAGCCTGGGCATAAGCGGCAGCGGTGGCAGTGGCGGCGTGTTCTGCCGGGGCATGGGCACAGCCCCACAGCCCCACCACCAGGCCACTCGCGGCCACGCAACGGCTCAGCCAGGCACACAAGGCGGCCCGGCTTATTGTGTTCATCATCATCTGTCGATTGTCATGCAGCCAAGAAAAAACCGCTGCTTTTGCAAGCAGCGGTTGTGGCTTTTGACACGGGGCGGGCCCTTTCAGGCCCGCTGCCGATCAGAAGGAGTGGCGAACACCCAGGTTGAACGCCTTGTCACCCACGCCAGCGTTGGTGGCATTGAGGGTGGTGTAGAACGCGCCGTTCTTGTTGCTGATCTTCGAGACCACGGTGTACACGGTGGTGCGCTTGGACAGGCTGTAGTCGTAGCCAATGCCGAACTGGTTGGCATCCAGGTTGCTGGCAGTGCGGTCGTTGTGGCGAACGTAGCTGGCCTTCAGAGCACCAGCGCCCAGCGGCACGGTCACACCCAGCAGGGTGTTGGCAGCGTCGCCGTAGTTCTGGGTGGTCACAGCAGCCAGGGTGTCGTTCTTGGTGCGGCCGTAACCGAAGTGCAGCTTGGCCACACCCAGGTCATAGGTGGCGCCCAGCAGACTGCTCTTGCGCGAGTCGGTCGCGGTGGCGTTGTTGGTCTTTTGGTAAGCCAGCACCACGTACAGCGGGCCATTGGCATAACCACCGCTCAGGCCGGTGCCGCGACCAGCGGACGAGTTGCCAGCCACTTCACCCAGGCTGTAGTTGACCGTGGCGAACAGACCACCCAGGTTGGGCAGGCTGTACTGGATGGAGTTGTTGTTGCGGGGGTTGGCGGTGTAGGCCGTGTTGGCGCCGTAGCCACCATAGTTTTCAAACAGGGTCACAGCCTGGGCGTCGGTGCCGCTGGCGAACGGGTCCAGGGTGGTCAGCGCCAGGAAGGCCGGGGTGTATTGACGGCCCAGGTTCAGGGTACCGAAGCCACCGCTCAAACCCACGAAGGCTTGACGGCCCATGAAGTTGTTGCCACCGGTGCAGAAGTTGGGAGCGCCAGCGTTGCTGTCGGCGCAGAAGCCGGTTTCAGCCACGAAGTTGGCCTTCAGACCACCACCGAGGTCTTCGGTACCACGGAAACCCAGGCGCGAACCGGCCGCAGAACCCGAATCCAGACGGGTGACGGAGTTACCGGTCGGGCTGCCACGGCTGGACGTGATCGACAGGTCGATGATGCCGTAGGCGGTCACAGACGATTGGGCAGAGGCAGCGCCAACTGCAGCCAGGGCGGCAACGGCGATCAGAGTCTTTTTCATTCAGATTTCTCCAGGGTTGAACATAGGCCCGAAAGCGGCAAGGGAATCTGCACTGTGCAGTCCGCTTTTGGAACCGACCTCCGTCTTGGAAGCTGGATTCATTGCAACAGAGTGCAAAGCCCGACGCAAAGGGTTTTGGTGATTCCGCCCGCGATTTGTTGCCCAACAACAACAAATCGGCCTGCCGTGTTCAGCAGAAACAACACTGTCACACAATCACTTGACAAAAAAAGCCGCCTGACTTTTTAGCCAGGCGGCTTTGATTTGATCGCTCACAAAAGGACCGATGGGGCGGCAACCCAGAGTTGCCGCAGGCCATCAGGCCTTCAGGTCGCCATCAGAAGCTGTGGGCCACACCAAAGGCAAAGGCGCGGTCGCCGGTGCCGGTGTTGGTGGAGTTGTTCAGCACATAGGTGGCGCCGTTCTTGTTGCTCATGCGAGCGTAGTTGGCGTACAGCTTGGTGCGCTTGGACAGGTTGTAGTCATAGCCAATGCCGAACTGACGGGCATCTGCATTGACCGTGCTGCGGTCGTCGTGACGCACGTAGCTGGCCTTGATGGCACCAGCGCCCACGGGCACGGTCAAGCCGAGCAGCGTGTTGCGGGCGTCGCCGAATTGCACGGTACCAGCAGCAGCGGTGTTGTTCTTGCCACGACCCAGGCCCAGGTGGGCCTTGACCACGCCGAAGTCGTAGGTGGCGCCCAGCAGGTTGTCCTTGCGGGAGTCCGAAGCGGCGGCATTGTTGGCCTTGTTGTAGGCGTAAGCCACCAGCAGGGGGCCGTTGGCATAGGCGGCAGAGAAGCCCACCACGCGCGAGCCGGAGTTGTTGCCAGCCACTTCACCCAGGCCGTACAGCACGTTGGCGCTGAAGCCAGACAGGTTGGGGGTGCTGTACTGGATGGCGTTGTTGGCACGACCGTTGCCGGTGCGGGCGTTGGCGGCACCGTAGCCACCCAGGTCGTCAAACAGGTTGCGGGCTTGCGAGTAGTAACCGTTGGCGAACGGGTCAATCGCGCCCAGGGTCACGTAGCCAGGGGTGTATTGACGGCCGAGGCGCAGGCCACCGAAACCGCCTTCAAGGCTCACGAAAGCCTGACGGCCCATGAAGTTGCCGCCGGAACCAAAGTTCGGGGCACCAGCGTTGGAATCCACGGTGAAACCGGTTTCAGCCACAAAGCCGGCCTTCAGACCGCCACCGAGGTCTTCGGTGCCACGGAAACCGAGGCGCGAACCAGCGGTGATGCCACCGTCCAGCTTGGTCAGACGGGTGCCAGCGGCGCTGCGTTCGCTGGCGATACCGGCGTCAACCAGGCCGTAGATCGTCACGGAAGATTGTGCGGACACCACACCGGCAGCAGCCAGGGCTGCCAGGGCAATCAGGGACTTTTTCATTACGAATTTCTCCAAAGTAAGTACCATGGCTTTCAGCGTGTGTGCGCCGCAAAGCCGACCTCTATTTCCAAAGGCTGACGGATTGCATCATCGTTTTCCCTGAATGGCAACGAAATTCGCTGTGTTTTTTGCGATACGTCGTACAAAACCAACGGCCCGTTCCCACCAGGGCAACTTCACGAAGTTTTCATAATCCCATTACCCTGATTTTTTGCCATTACCGCCTTCAGCATGTTGATCGACTCTGTTCTGGATGCCGCCGACAAGGCCCTGCGCACCGTGTTCGCCCCTGCCCGCAGCACACGGCCCTGCCCCACCCTGAGCCATGAACCCACGGTGCTCAGCGACGCCGAGCGGGCCCGCGCCGGGGCCCTGATGCGGGTCAACCACGTGGGCGAGGTGTGTGCCCAGGCCCTGTACACAGCCCAGGCCCTGGGCACGCGCAACAACGCCCTGCGTGTGCACCTGAGCCGGGCAGCAGCCGAGGAGACCGACCACCTGGCCTGGACCCAGCAGCGACTGAATGAACTGGGGACCCACCCCTCATGGCTCAACCCGCTGTGGTATGCCGGCGCCTTTGGCATGGGCCTGCTGGCTGCGCGCCTGGGCGACCCCGTCAGCCTGGGCTTCGTGGTGGAAACCGAGCGACAGGTCGAGGCCCATCTGGAAAGCCACCTGTCGCTGCTGCCCGAGCAGGACCATGCCTCGCGCGCCATCGTGGCCCAGATGCGCGACGAAGAAGCCCGCCACGCGCACGAGGCCGAGCAAGCCGGTGCACTGCCGCTGCCGGCCCCCATTCCTCAGCTGATGCAGGCCGCGGCCCGCGTGATGACCACGGTGGCGGCCCACATCTGAAGCGACCAGGCGCAGCGTGGCCTGCGCCTGGGGCCACAGGGGCGTGGGCGGCCTCAGGCCACCTCGACCAGGTCGAACCCGGTGGTGATCTGCGCGGTCTTGCCCAGCATGATGCTGGCCGAACAGTATTTCTCGTGGCTCATGGCGATGGCGCGCTCCACGGCCGCAGCCGGCAGGTGTTTGCCCGTGACGGTGAACTGCATGTGGATCTTGGTGAACACCTTGGGGTCGGTGTCGGCCCGCTCGGACGTGAGCTTGACCGAACAGCCGCGCACGTCGTGCCGTCCGCGCTTGAGGATCAGCACCACGTCGTAGGCAGTGCAGCCTCCCGTGCCGGCGAGCACGGTCTCCATCGGGCGCGGGGCCAGGTTCTGGCCACCATTCTCGGGACGCGCTGCGTCAGGCGCGCCATCCATCACCAGCACATGGCCGCTGCCGGTCTCGGCCACAAAACCCATGCCCGAGCGAGTCCCGGTGGCCCCTGTCCAGCTGACTGTGCACTCCATCACTTCACCACCTTTTCAAAAATCGGTTCAAGCCACAAATAAGTCTCAACTTGAGACAATCAAATTGGCCACCATGCTGCGCCGCAGCATTAAATTGTCTATACTGAATCCATGCATGACCTCACGGCCATGCACCCATTGTCTCCTCCACCCTCCTTTGCAGGTGGATTCAGCCCCGGGTCGCAAGGCTCGGGGCTTTTTTCATGGGCGCTTATCATCGCCGAGTCATGACCAAGCCGCTCAAACCCGCCGACTACCTGAAGAAAACACTGACCGCCCGCGTCTACGACGTGGCCACCGAGTCGCCGCTGGAGCCCGCCAAAAACCTGAGCCGGCGCCTGAACAACCAGGTGCTGCTCAAGCGCGAGGACCAGCAGCCGGTGTTCAGCTTCAAGCTGCGTGGCGCCTACAACAAGATGGCGCACCTGAGCCCGGCGCAGCTCAAGAAGGGGGTGATCTGCGCCTCCGCCGGCAACCATGCGCAAGGCGTGGCTCTGGGGGCCCGCCGCCTGGGCACGCGCGCGGTGATCGTCATGCCCGTGACCACGCCCCAGGTCAAGATCGACGCGGTCAAGGCCCTGGGCGGCGAGGTCATCCTGCACGGCGAGAGCTACTCCGACGCCTACACCCACGCCGCTGAGCTCGAACGCCGGCAGGGGCTCACCTTCGTCCACCCGTTCG
>CAZKDU010000086.1:0-7645 GCA_964551485.1 uncultured Burkholderiaceae bacterium | reverse complement strand
GGTGAACAGCAGCAGGCCCTCGGTGTTGAGGTCAAGCCGGCCGACCGACTGCCACTTGCCCTGGTACAGGCGCGGCAGCTTGCGGAACACTGTGGGGCGATTCTGCGGGTCATCGTGGGTCACCACCTCACCCACGGGCTTGTGGTAGGCGATCACACGCGCCGGCGGCGGTGCGATGCGGTAGCGGATGGGCTTGCCATTGACCTTGATCTGGTCGCCGTACTGGATGCGCTGGCCGATGTGGGCCGGCTCGTTGTTGACCGAGATGCGGCCCTCGGTGATGAGCTGCTCCATCTCCAGCCGCGAGCCCAGTCCGGCCTGTGCCAGCACCTTGTGCAGCTTGGGGGTTTCGGCCTGCGGGGCCAACACGCGCTTGGGCGGCGCCAGCTCGGCGCTGTCCTCATCCGCATCGAATTGGCCGGACACCACGTCGGCGAAGCGGTTGCCCCCTGGCTGGGGTCGCGCGGCGCGCGGCGCTGCGGGGGTGCCCGCCGGGCTACCGATCGCCCCAGAAGCCGCCTCGTCCGCTATTGAATCGATAGCATTGGATTCATTGCTGGCAAGGGCCAACGGCAGATTCCGCTCCTCGTTCTGAGCGTCAGCGGGCGCTTCTGCGGCCGTTGCGTCAACGGGGGGCATGGCGCCCTGGGGGTCCTGGGGGGGCTGGGAGATCATGGTGTGGTCGGCTCGGAGGGGGCTTGGGTCGGGTCATCGGCCGCGCCGGCGCCCTCGGGTGTGAGCCCGGCTGTATTGGCCGGGCGGTGGTCGGGTGCGGGGTCCGTGGCGAGGCTGGCCTGGCCGACTTCGGCAGGCAGCGGCTGCGCGTCCGGCCCGGTGGCGTCGCCCTCGGGCGCGGCTGCGGCCTCGCTGGACGGGTCCATGGGCAGGTCCAGGCTGGCCAGGCTCTCGCCGAGCTGGGTCGGGCTGGCGATCTCGGGCAGCTGGTCAAGTGAGGCCAAGCCCAGGTCGTCGAGGAACTGGCGCGTGGTGGCAAACAGCGCCGGGCGGCCCGGCGCCTCGCGGTGGCCGATCACCTCGATCCAGCCGCGGTCCTCAAGTTGCTTGAGCAGCAGCGAATTCACCGTGACGCCGCGGATGTCCTCGATGTCACCACGCGTGACCGGCTGGCGGTAGGCAATGATGGCCAGGGTCTCCAGCGTGGCGCGGGTGTAGCGCGGCGGCTTTTCGGGATGCAGGCGGTCCAGGTCCTCGCGCATCTCGGGCCGGCTCTGGAAGCGCCAGCCCGAAGCCACGTGCACCAGCTCCACACCGCGCGGGCTCCACTCGAGCTGCAGCTCGTCGAGCAACAAGCGCAGCGTGTCCGCGCCCAGGCTGTCGGCGAACAGCAGGCGCAGCTCGCGCAGCGGCAGCGGCTGGGCAGAACAGATCAGGGCTGTTTCGAGAATGCGCTTCGCATCCGCCAGGTTCATGGTGGTGCAATCCCTGGAAATTGTCATGGGGGCCGGTTGGGCCCGTTACGGACAGGGCAGGCCTGCGTGGAAATCGGGCCTGCGCCACATGCGGTCCCGCAGCACGTCACGGGTGCTGCGTGTGCCTGGGTTCTGGCCGTGCGGTCGGTGGCACGGCTGAAGCTGTCAGGACGTGGCTTGATTGTAGCCCAGACCCCAGGCCTGCGCCGCCTGCAGCAGGTCCTGCGGCACCGGGGCGTGGAACACCAGAGGTGCGCCGGTGATGGGGTGCACAAAGGCCAGCCTCCAGGCGTGCAGGGCCTGGCGCGTCAGGCCCACGGCCTCGGCGCCACCGTACAGGCTGTCGGCCACCAGCGGGTGGCCGAGCGAGGCCATGTGCACGCGGATCTGGTGCGTGCGCCCGGTGTGCAGGCTGCAACGCACGGTGCAGCCCTGCTCGGTGCTGGCGATCAGCGCGACCTCGGTGCTGGAGGGCTTGCCCGGGTGCTGGACCCCGTCCACCAGAGCCATGCGCAGGCGGTTGCGCGGGTCGCGCCCGATCGCGCCCTGCACCAGGCGCGTGGCCGGCCCGCTCCAGCGGCGGTGCGCCAGCGCCACGTACTGGCGGCTGACCTCGCGCGCGGCGATCAGCTTGACCAGCGCGTCCATGCAGGCGCGTGTGCGCGCCACCACCATCAGGCCGCTGGTGTCCTTGTCCAGGCGGTGCACGATGCCGGCACGCGGCAGCAGGCCGGCCTGGCGGTCGCGCGCCAGCAGGCCGTTGAGCAGAGTGCCGCGCCAGTGGCCCGGGGCCGGGTGCACCACCAGGCCCGGGGGTTTGTTCAGGATGCGCAGGTGCTCGTCCTCGAACAGCACGTCCAGCACCATGGGCTCGGGCACGAAGGCCTGGCTCTGGGGCGTGGGGCGCAGTTCGATCTGGCCGTGCTCGCCTGCGCGCACGCGCAGCGCCGCACGCGTGGCCGCCCGCCCCTGCCACTGCACCGCCCCGGCGCTGATGAGCTGCTGCAGGTAGCTGCGCGAGAACTCGGGCACCAGGTGCGTGAGGGCAAGGTCCAGGCGCTGGCCATGCAGCGCGGCGTCGACCCGCAGGGGGCGGCACTCCACCTCGGACTCGGACTCGGACTCGGTCTCCGCGCCGTCTTCGGCTTCGGCCTCGGCACCGCTGTCGAGCGCACCGGGCGCGGCCGGGTTGTCGGCCCCGGTCCCTATAATCGATTCGATTCGTGTCAAGTCACACTCGGTTGCGTTGTTTTCAAGGGTTGCCCCAATGTCTCGTGCCAAATTATCGGTTGTTCAGATGGGCCTGCTCGCCGGCCTGGCGCTGCTGTCGGGCTGCTCCACCGTCACCGAGGACAAGACCGCCGGCTGGAGCCCGAACAAGATCTACGCCGAGGCCAAGGACGAGATGAACGCGGGCGGCTACGACAAGGCCATCCCGCTGCTGGAAAAACTCGAAGGCCGCGCTGCTGGCACACCGCTGGCGCAGCAAGCGCAGCTCGACAAGGCCTACGCCCACTACAAGGCCGGCGAACAGGCCCAGGCCGTGGCCACGCTGGAGCGCTTCATGAAGCTGCACCCAGCCAGCCCGGCGCTCGACTACGCGCTCTACCTCAAAGGCATCGTCAACTTCAACGACGACGCAGGCCTGTTCGCCTCGCTGGCCAAGCAGGACCTGTCGGAGCGCGACCAACGTGCTGCCAAGGAGTCGTTCGAGTCGTTCCGCGAGCTGGTTTCGCGCTTTCCCGAGTCGCGCTACACCCCGGATGCACGCCAGCGCATGACCTACATCGTGAACTCGCTGGCCCAGTACGAGGTGCATGTGGCGCGCTACTACTACACGCGCGGCGCCTATGTGGCGGCCATCAACCGGGCCCAGCTGGCCCTGTCCGACTACCGCGACGTGCCCGCGCTGGAAGAGGCGCTGTTCATTCTGATGCGATCCTACGACGCCCTGGGCATGACCCAGTTGCGCGACGACACGCGCCGCGTGATCCAGACCAGCTACCCCAACAGCGCCTACCTGAGCGGAGGCAAGGTCAAGAACTCGCCGTGGTGGAAGCTGTGGTGAGTTCGGCCAGGGCCTGCTCGAACGCGGCCTGAGTGTCGAGTCGGCGCATTGGCGGCAGCGCCGCCAGCAAGCGCCGGCCATAGCCCATGCTGAGCAGGCGGGTGTCGCACAACACCAGCAGCCCGCGGTCGCTTTCGCGCCGGATCAGCCGTCCGGCCCCCTGTTTGAGCACCACCGCCGCCTCGGGCAGGAAGTAGTGGGTGAATGGGCTGCGGCCCAGGGCTTCCAGGTGTTCGCTGCGGGCTTCCACCAGCGGATCGCCGGGTGGCGGGAACGGCAGCTTGTCGATCACCACCAGCTGCAGCGCATCGCCGGGGATGTCCACCCCCTCCCAGAACGAGGCCGAGGCCACCAGCACACAGCCGGGCTGGCCGTCGGCCTGGCCCTGGCGGAAGCGCTCCATCAGGCGCCGCTTGGGCCAATGTCCTTGCACCAGCACCTCGAGTTGCTCGCCCAGGGCCTGCTGCAGGGCCTCGCCGAGCACACGCAGGGCGCGCAGCGTGGTGGTCAGCACCAGGGTGCGCCCACCCAGGGCACGGGCCGCCTGGGCCACCAGGACCGCCACTGCGGCACTGTGGCCGGGGTCGTTCGGGCGCGGCAATTGGCGTGGCACGTAGAGCGCAGCCTGCTGGGTGTAGTCGAACGGACTGCCCACGCGCAGCAGGCGCGCCTGCTCCAGGCCGCAGGGTTCGGTGAACCAGCGCAGCTGCGGGTCGTCGCCCAGCGTGGCCGAGGTGAAGACCCAGGCATGGCCGTCGTCGGCAGCGGCCTGAGTTGGGGTGTGGGCCTCGGCATGCGCATCGCTATCATCTTGGGACGAGGCCTCAGGCGCAGCGGCTGCGTCCAGGCCCAGCAGGCGGCTGCGCACCGCCTGGGCGATGTCCAGCGGCGACTCGATCAGGCGCAGCTGCGCCCCCACCTCGAGCCAGCGCACGCGCCCTGCCCCCGGCGCCTCGGCGAAGCCGGCCAGCAGGCGCAGCGCCTCCTCCACCCGCTCGTGCAGGCGGACGAAGTCCGGTGCGATCTCGCTCACCGTGTCGAGCCCGGCACGGACCTGCTCGGCGGCCGCCTGCAGGGCCTGCAGCGCAGCGAACCAGTCGTCTTCGGCCACGCCCTCGGGGGCGCGGCTTTTCCAGCGCAGCCGACTGCCCTGAGGCTGGCGCCCGACCACCAGGCGCAGGTCGCGCGTGCAGTGCTCGAGCGTGCCGGCCAGCTGCGGCCAGTCCACCAGGCCGCGCGCATGCTGCAGGCCGGCGGCCAGCAGGTCGCGCACCAGGTCCAGCAGCTGGCCCGTGCCCAGGCGCTCGCCCAGGAACAGCACGCCGGTCTCGTTGAGCTGGTGCGCCTCGTCGAACACGGTCACGCGCACGCTGGGCAGCAGCTCGGCCATGCCCGATTCACGCACGGCCAGGTCGGCGAAGAACAAGTGGTGGTTGACCACCACCAGGTCGGCCGCCAGCGCCTCGCGCCGCGCCAGCTGCACATGACAGGCCCGAAAGCGCGGGCACACCGAGCCCAGGCAGTTCTCGCGCGTGGAGGTGATCCACGGGACCATGGGCGAGCGCTCGTCCAGGCCCGGCAGCTCGGCCAGGTCGCCGCTGCGCGTGGCCTGGGCCCAGCGTTCGACCCGCGCCAGCGCAGGCTCGGACACGCCCTCGGGCAGTGCGCCCTGGCGCAGCTGCTCGAGCCGGTGCCAGCACAGGTAGCTGCCGCGCCCCTTGAGCAGCGCGGTGCGCAACGGCAGGGCCAGGGCCTCGATCAGGCGCGGCAGGTCGCGCCCGTAGAGCTGGTCCTGCAGGGTCTTGGTGGCGGTGGACAGCAGCACCTTCTCGCCGCTGAGCAGGGCTGGCACCAGGTAGGAGAAGGTCTTGCCGACGCCAGTGCCGGCCTCCACCACCAGCACCCCACCCTGGGCAATGGTCTCGGCCACGGCCAGCGCCATCTCGGTCTGGCCGGCGCGGGGCTGGAAGCCCTCGGTGGCACGGGCCAGCGCGCCGTCGGGCGCGAACACGGCGTGCACCTGCTGCACCAGGCTGTCAGACATGGGGGCGGCGCTCAGGCGGGCTGCTGCGGGCCCAGCTCGCGCTCCAGGCGGGCGATCTGGTCACGCAGGCTCAGGCGCCGCTTCTTCAGGCGCCGCACCATCAGCTCGTCCAGTGGCAGCTGGTGGGCCAGGCGGTCGATCAGGGCGTCGAGGTCGGCGTGTTCGATGCGCCACTCGATCAACTGGCGCTCGGGGGAATGCAGGTTGGAATCCACAGGGACGGGAGGCAGGCGGCGCGGCCATGGAGCAGGCCGCAAAGCACTCGATAATAAGGTTTTCACCCTCGCATGTCACACGCCCATCGCATCACCGCGGCCACGGCCTTGCACCAGGGCGGGCGCGCCTACCAGCAGGACCAGGTGGCCCTGCTGCAACACCCGCGCGCCAAGGGCTGCCTGCTGGGCGTGGTGGCCGATGGCCTGGGCGGGCGCAGCGGCGGGCGCAAGGCGGCCGAGCAGGTGGTGCTGACGGCACGCCAGCTGTTCGAGCGCTTCGACCCGGCCACGGACAGTGCGGCTGGGCTGCTGAGCCGCCTGGTCGACGAGGCGCACCTGGTGATCCGCCTGACCGCAGTGTCGTCCGAGCAGGAACCGCACAGCACAGTGGCGGCGTTCGTGCTGTTGCCCGGCGGGGCCTGCCACTGGATCCATGCAGGCGACTCGCGGCTCTACCACTTCCGCGCGGGCCGGCTGTGCCACCGCAGCCTGGACCACTCGTACGTGCAGGGCCTGGTGGACCATGGCGTGCTGAGCGAGCAGGAGGCCAACGACCACCCTGAATCCAACGTGCTGCTGTCCTGCCTGGGCGGCAGCGAACCGCCTGAGGTCGGCACCCACGCCATCGAGGCCCTGCAACCCGGCGACGCCCTGCTGGTCTGCAGCGACGGCCTCTGGCACTACTTCAGCCCGCAGGAACTCGGTGAGATGGTGCAGGCGGTGCCGGCGCGCGAGGCGGCCGAGTGGTTGGTGGAGACCGCGCGCGCGCGCGGTGGTGAGGGCGCGGACAACCTGTCGCTGGTGCTGGTGCGCGTCGATCCCCTGCCCTCTGCCAGTGCGCCTGCACCGGCCACAGCGGGCGCAGGGCTGTAACTGCCGGCAAGCCAGGCCTGACACTGGCCCGCTGCCCTGCCGATCGGGCGGCGACGCGAGAGACGACACAGGCCGGTCCCTGAGGACCTGGATGCGACGCTCAGCGGCCTGCGGGGACCCCAGGCGCCTGGGGTTCGGCCGGCAGTGGCTGGGCCGCGGGTTTGGTGCGGGCGCGCAAACGCGCCTCGTGCGCGGCGCGCTTCTCCTCGGCGCGGCGCAGCCGTTCGTCGTGGTGCTGGCGCTCGCTGGCGGCCTGGGCCTGGCGTTCGGCATGCTCGGCCTGCTTGCGCACCGCACGTGCCTCGCGCTCTGCCTGCTGCCCGCGGGCCTCGGCCTGGGCCTCGGGGGAGACGCTGGGGGTGCTGGCCTGTTCCTGAAGCTGCTGCAGGCGCAGCTCGCCCTTGCGGCGGCGCACTGCATCGTTGAGCGCCACCTCCTGGCGGCGCAGCTCGGACAGGGCGGCACGGTGGCGGGCCCGCGCCTTGTTCAGGCAGTCGGTGGCCATGAACTTGTCCAGGCACACCGCCTCCTCCTGGGCCAGGCGCTGCTCGGAGGCCTGGCGCTGCCGGGTGATGCGCTGGCGCTCGGCGCTGTCGTCGGGCAAGCCCGTTTCGGCCTGCAGCCCTTGCCAGGCCACAAAACCCGCTATCAAAAGAAGAGCGGTACGGCGGCAGGCACAGAGGGACGGCACGGACGGACAGCGCATGGTGGCAGGGCTCCTCAGGTGAGGCGGGTGTCGACCAGGCGGCGCTCCAGGGCCAGGAACTCGGCCGACTGCATTTCGTTGAGGCGCGAGACCGTGCGTGGGAACTCGTGCGCCAGCGGGCCCTCGGTGTACAGCGCCTCGGCCGCAACTGCGGCCGACATGATGAGCTTGACACGGCGGTCGTACAGCACGTCCACCAGCCAGGTGAAGCGGCGCGCCTCGGAAGCCATGCGCACCGGCATGTGTGGCACGTCGCTGAGCAACACCGTGTGGAAATGGCTGGCAATCTCCAGGTCTTCGTTCTGCGAG
>CAZKDU010000085.1:0-7867 GCA_964551485.1 uncultured Burkholderiaceae bacterium | reverse complement strand
TGCGCCAGGCGATGCCGTGGCCGGCCAGGCACCAGTCGTGCAGCACCTGGCCGTCGGCGCAGTCCATTGGACCGCCTGGACGCAGGTGAAACACCTCGGCCTCGGCGCCGGACGCAGCGACTGGCAGGCGGAACGCCCAGCCGCGGGTTTGCGAGGCGTCGCTGGACAGGGTCAGGCAGTCGAAGCGCACCAGGTCCTGCGGGTGCGCGGGCCGGCCGTGGCGCGCCAGGAAGGCTGGTGTGGCCACACACAGGCGCCGGTTGTCGGCCAGGCGCACGCTAACCAGGGACGAGTCGGGCAGGTCCCCCACGCGCACCGCGCAGTCGAAGCCCTCGGCCGCGAGGTCGACCACGCGGTCGCTCAGGTTCAGCGACACCGTGACCTCGGCATGGGCCGCGCGAAAACGCGGCACCAGGGGCGCGACGTGGCGGCGGCCGAAACCGGCCGGCGCGGTGATGCGCAGGTGCCCGCTGGCCTTGACGCCACCGGCGCTGACGCTGGCTTCGGCATTGGCCAGATCGGCCAGCAGGCGCTGGCAGTCCTCCAGGAAGGCGCTGCCCTCGTGAGTCAGCGTCAGGCGCCGTGTGGTGCGCACCATGAGCTTGACGCCCAGGCGCTCTTCCAGCGCGTCGAGCCGGCGCCCCATGATGGCCGGCGCCACGCCCTCGGCCTGGGCCGCGGCGGTGAGGCTGCCGCGGCCAGCCACCGAGACAAAGGATTCGAGCTGTTTGAGTTTGTCCACCCCTGGATTATGTGGACGAATGTCATTAATCCACGCACACCCCGATCTGATTGCTGATGCAAGACCACTGAGACCAGCGCATGAAAAGCACCCCCGGCCCGTACCCACAAAGGCTCACCAGCTCTCATTTTTATAGCAATCAGTGTAACCAAGCCACCCGCCTGGCGGACCCCAGCCCGGCGCCAGGGACAGGTTCAGGCCGGCTCGGCCGCGCAGGCCTCCGGCTCGGGCAGGTGTTTGTGCAGCACCGCCAACAAGGCAGGCAGTTCCACAGGTTTGACCAGGAAATCGTCCATGCCGGCACGTTCACAGCGCAGGCGGTCTTCCTCGAAGGCAGCCGCCGTCACCGCCACCACCGGCACCCGCGGCAGGCCCTGTTCGGCTTCCCAGGCACGAATGCGCTCGGTCGCGGCCAGTCCATCGAGCACAGGCATCTGGCAGTCCATCAGCACCAGGTCGGGCCGCGGGCCCTGCTGCAGCGCGGCCACGGCCTGGGCGCCGTCGGCCACAGCCTGCACCACCAGGCCCTGGCGCTTGAGCAGGGCCTGCAGCAGCTTGAGGTTGACCGGGCTGTCATCGGCCATCAGCACCCGGGCACCGGCCCACGGTGCAGCCACCACCGGGGCAGGGACGGAGACGGCCCCCGGGGCACCGGCTGCCAGCGCGGTGAGCCTGGCGGGCAGCCGGGCGCCGGCCACCCGCTCGGCAACCACCTGGGCCGCCCTGGGCGCGGAGGCTGGCAGATGGCCTGGCGTGGGCGCCGTTGCGACCTCGGGCACCACCTGGGGTTGGCACGGGGCCAGCACCACACGGAACCAGCAGCGCGTGCCCTGCCCAGGCTGGCTGGCCATGCCGGCATCGCCGCCCATGAGCCGCGCGAGCTGGCGCACGATGCTCAACCCCAGCCCTGTGCCACCCCACGGTGCCGCACCACCGGCATGGGCCTGCGAGAACGGCTGGAACAAGCGGTCCAGCTGCTCGGGTGCAATGCCCACCCCAGTGTCGATCACCGCAAACTCCAGCAGGGCCTGCTCCCCACGGCGCAGCTCACGCACCTCGACCCGCACCGAGCCGCGCTCGGTGAACTTGATGGCGTTGCTCAGCAGGTTGCACAGCATCTGGCGCAGGCGATGGGCGTCCCCCAGGTAACGGCCATCGGCCGGGCCCGACCAGCCCCCACCGAGGATCAGGTCTTTCTGCCGCGCCAATTCGGCGAACAGGTCCAGGCTGTCCCGGGTGAGCACAGCCGGATCGAACGGCGCCGACTGCAGTTCGAGCTTGCCGGCCTCGACTTTGGAGAGGTCGAGGATGTCGTTGAGCAGGGTCAGCATGTTGCGCCCGGAGTTCAGGATGATCTGCGCGTACTCCTGTTGCTCGGCCGGCTCCAGGCCCGGGCTCAGCAGCAGCTGCGACATGCCCAGGATGGCGTTCATGGGCGTGCGGATCTCGTGCGACATCGTGGCCAGGAAACGGCTTTTGGCGTGGTTGGCCACTTCGGCACGCTCCTTGGCCTGCTGGAGCTGCGCCACGGTGTCACGCAAGGTGGTCTGCGCCGCCAGCAGCTGGCCCAGGGTCTGGGCATGGCGCCGGTAAGAGCGCCGCACAAAGCCCGACAGCAGCCAGGTGCCCAGCGCCAGCAACCCCAGGAACCACACCGACGCCCAGACCTCACGCCACCAGGGGCGCAGGTAATCGACCGGGGCCAGGCCCGCCGCAATGTAGACCGGGTATGGGCCGAGGCGATGGTAGGTGCCGATGCGCTCGATCCCGTCCGGCGTGCCGGTGGCACTGAGGGTGGCCCGGCTCAGCCCGCTGTGCAGCGCGGCAATGATTTCTGGTGAATTCACGGTCAACGCGGCGTTGCCCTGACGCTGTCCCGATATCTCGGGATAACGCACCAGCAGGCGCAGGTCGGCATCGAACAGCGAGACCGCCCCGTGCTCGCCTAGCTTGAGGCGCTGGAACAGGCCGGACAGGGTGTCGAGGTCGGTATTGATGTAGACCACGCCGCCAAAACGGCCGTCCGGGTAAGTCAGGGGGTACAGCAGTGGCAACACCCACTTGCCCGACAGGCGCGAGCGGACCGGCACGCCGAACACCAGGTCGTTGCGCTGCTGTGCCCGCTGGAAGAACTCGCGGATCGACAGGCTGACCGGCCGGGCCAGGTCAATGCCTTCGCCATACACCACCCAGCCCTGGGCGTCGGCCCCACGGATGGCCGCGGTGTTGGGCGCGCGCCGGTGCAGCGACGTCAGGTAACTGGTGAAGGCCTCGCGCGAGAAGCGGCGCTGCGCGTGCATCTGGCGGAACTCCTCGGCTGCGTCCTGCAGCACCAGATCGATCTGGGCCACATGGGCCGACAGGAAGCTCTCGAGTGTGAGGGCGATGTTCTGCGACACCTCCTCGGCATTCTGCTGATGGCGCAGGTGGCTGCGGTACAGCGACAGGCCCACGAAGGCACACACCAGGCACAGCGCCACCGCCACCAACTGGCGGTAGGACTTCTGGAACAACTGGAGGCTGCCTACAGCGCGGCGTTCAAAGGGCATGGGACGTGCAGCAAATCGGGGCGCCGCTGCCCGTGATTTCGGTCAAATTGCGCCAAACCTGAACGAAAAGAGCCGCGATCGCTCGCGGCTCGGGTCGGCCACCGCCGGGTGGCCGGGCAGAAGAGCCCGGCTCAGCCGAGCAGACCACCCACCAGATGGGTGACGGGGTTGAGGCCGGCCGTGCTGCTGGTGACCGGGGCCAGGGCAGCGGTCGGGTCAGCGTGCGTGGCGCTGCCCAGCACACCGGTGGCACTGCCCAGCAACTCATTGACCGGGTTCAGCAGGCTGCCAGCCCCCGTGCCGCCCAGGGCACTGGTGACCGGGGCCAGGGCCTCAGTGCCCACCGGCAGGCCGTTGCCCAGGCTGCCCAGGTTGGCCAGCACGTCGGTGACGCCGGCTTGCGGCCCCGCCACGCCGGGCGCACCCGCCGTGACGGCGCCCAACAGGTCGGTGGCCGGGGCCAAGGGCGTGCCGCCAAGGCCGCCACCGCTCAGCGCGGTCAGGATGTCCTGGGCACTGAACAGATCGGCCAGCGGGTCGCTGGCACCGCTGGTGCCCCCTGCCACCGAGTTCAGCAGCGAGGTGAGCGGGTCCATGCCGGAGGTCAACGGGCTGGTCACGGGGGCCAGCAGGCTGGCCAGTGGGTCGGTCACGGTGCCAGACAAGCCCGTGGCCGGCGCCAAGGCCCCCAGGGCCGAGGTGACGGTGCCACCCAGGGTGGCACTGACCGGCGAGAGCAGGCTGGCCAGCGGGTCGGTGGCCGTGCCCAGGGCGCTGGTCAACGGATCGCTGGCCCCGCTGAGGGTGCCCATGGCGGTGGCCAGGGTGTCGGTGACTGGCGCGCTGGCGGCATTCAGGACCCCCAGCACCGGGGCCAGGGCGCCGCCGGCACTGCCCAGGACGCTGCCGACCGGCGCCACGGCGGGCGACAGCAGGGCCAGCACCGGGTCGGTGGCCGTGCCCAGGGTGCCAAGCACAGGCGACACCGCCCCCAGCACGGGCGACAGCACGTCCCCTACGGCCGTGGTGACCGGGGTCAACACCGGCGACAGCGGGGTCAGCACCGGGGCTAGCGCTTCCGTGGCGGTAGACAACGGCCCGGTCACCGGCTCGACCAGGCTGGACACCGCCCCCAGCACAGGGGCGATCACAGGGGCCAGCGGGTCCAGCACCGGGGCCACGGCCTGCGTGACCGGGGCCAGCGCACCAGCGATCGGGGCCAGGGCCTCGCCCACCGGGTTCAGCACCGGAGCGATGGCCGTGGTCAGCGGGGCCAGCACGGGGGCCAGCGGGCTGAGCACAGGGGCCAGGGCATCCAGCACCGGGGCAGTGATCGGTGCCACCGCGTCAAGCACGGGGGCCAGTGGGTTCAGCACCGGGGCCAGTGCGTCGGTCAGGGGCGACAGCACCGGCTGCAGCGCGGGTGCCAGCGGGCCTGTCAGGCCGGCCACCACCGCGCTGGCATTGCCAGCCGCACCTGCCGCAGCCGAGCCACCCGGCAGGGCACCCGACAAGCTACCCACCAGCCCGTCGATCGAACCGGTCAGGTGATTCAACACCCCGGTGACACTGCCCAGCGCCACGTCGGCCCCGGCCGTGGCACCACCCGCGCCCAGGTTCACGCTGCCCTGTGCGCCGTCAGCCCCGCTCGACGCTGTGAGGATGCCCAACAAACCACCAGGGCCTGCCAGGGTGCCACCCACGCTGCCGCCGGGCAGGCTGTTCACGGCATCGGCCACGGGGTTGGCAGCGCTGTTCACGCTGGGAACGGCAGACAGGCCACCCGTGCTGGTGGTGGGGGCGGGGTTGCTGGCCACCAGCACGTTCGGGCTGACCGCCGCCGTTGCCGGCGTCTGGGCCACGCTGGTGGAGAGCAGGCCCAGCAGGCCCAGGCCACCCAGGGCCATGTCACCCATCGAGAGGTTGGCGCCCGCCGACAGGGGCTTGCGCACCACCACGGCCGGGGCCTCGCCTTCCAGGGCCTCGTCGGCCGCCAGCATCTCGATGTCGCCCGCCAGCATGTCCACTTGCACCTGCTTGAGGCCCGACGGCTGGCTCACGGCCTTGATCACGGCCTCGCTGCCGCCGGCGATCTTGCCCACCACCGGGCCGCGCTCGGGCGATCCGCTGGGGAACTGCACGTCGGCATGGCCGCCACGCGGCACCACCACACGGTCACCTTCGCGCAGGGGCTCACCGGCCACGGCGCTCCGGTGCTGGCCATCGCGCACGATCTGCACCCCAGGGCTGAAATCGGTCAGGTGGCCCGCCGGGGCCGCGGTGGCCGACACGTCGGCCGCAGCATGGACCTGTGTGCCGGTCATTGCAGAGTTCAGGGTGGATTCGGTGGTGGTGGTCTGGGCAACCATGGCGTTCTCCAATGCAGCTGGGCGAAATCGGTGAAGGGATGGGTCTTGGGGACCCGGCACATTGGATTTCGACGGTGCAGCCCTGGGTCTTGAGCCTCAGCCCCAGAGCGAACAAGCTGGTTTTGTGCGGTTTTGCACAAAACCAGCCCTTTCTGAAGCAGCCGCTCCATGCCAGAAGCGCACCGGGCGCGGGTGGCGTGGGCGGACACGACCGTGTCCAGGCGCTTCGACCGCTGCGCCCCCGTCTTTAATTCATATCTCTTTTGTCACAGATCAGTCGATTTTTATGGCGTTAATGATTGATCCAGTATCGAATAAAGTGCTGCCATGGACAAAAAGCCGGCCCTCTCTGCCCGCAGCACGCCCGTGCGTGCGGTGCTGTTCGACGCCTACGGCACGCTGTTTGACGTGTACAGCGTGGCGCTGCTGGCCGAGCAGCTGTTCCCCGGCCATGGCACGGCGCTGAGCCAGCTCTGGCGCGACAAGCAGATCGAGTACACGCGGCTGGTCACGGTCAGCACCCAGGGCCTGCCGGGCCAGCTGGACGCGCCGCCGCACTACCGCCCGTTCTGGGAGCTGACCCGCGCCGCACTCGTGTACGCTATCAAAAAGATAGCTATCAATGACCCAATGGCAAGGGCTGGAGCCGAATTCGACGCCAAGGTCGAGCGGCTGATGAACCAGTACCGTTCGCTCAGCGCCTTCCCGGAAAACCGCGAGGTGCTGCAGGCGCTGAAGGCGCGCGGCGTGGTCACCGGCATCCTCTCCAACGGCGACCCGGACATGCTCGGCGTGGCCGTGCGCAGCGCCGGCCTGGACGGCCTGCTGGACCATGTGCTGAGCGTGGACGGCATCCGCAAGTACAAAACCCATCCCGACGCCTACGCCCTGGGCGAGCAGGCCACGGGCCTGCCGCGCCAGCAGATCGTGTTCGTCAGCAGCAACGGCTGGGACGCGCTGGGCGCCACCTGGTACGGCTACACCACGCTCTGGGTCAATCGCCAGGGCCTGCCGTTCGAGGAGCTGGGCACCCTGCCCAGCCACACCGGCAGCAGCCTGCGCGACGTGCTGGCGCTGTGCCCCGCACCCTGACGCCACCGCTCAGCCCGATCGACCGCCCCCTTTTCTCCACTTTTCTACTTTGTTCACTTCCGAGGTTTTCACCATGACCGCACGCACCTCTGTCCACGGCCTGCAAGTGGCCACCACGCTCTACCGCTTCATCGAAGACCAGGTGCTGCCCGGCACCGGCGTGGACAGCGCCAAGTTCTGGGCCGGCTTTGACCAGATCGTGGCCGACCTGGCCCCCAAGAACGCCGCCCTGCTGGCCGAGCGCGACCGCATCCAGGCCGAGATGGACGCCTGGCACCGCGCCCACCCGGGCCCGATCCAGGACATGGCCGCCTACCGCGCCCACCTGGAAGCCATTGGCTACCTGGTGCCCGTGCCCGCCGACGCCAAGGCCACCACGGCCAACGTGGACGCCGAGCTGGCGACTCAGGCCGGCCCGCAGCTGGTGGTGCCCATCCTGAACGCCCGCTACGCGCTGAACGCCGCCAACGCCCGCTGGGGCAGCCTGTACGACGCCCTGTACGGCACCGACGCCATTCCGGAAGACGGTGGCGCCACCAAGGGCCCGGGCTACAACGCCGTGCGCGGCGCCAAGGTGATCGCCTGGGCGCGCGACTTCCTGGACCAGGCGGCCCCGCTGGCCAGCGGCTCGCACAAGGACTCCACCGGCTACCACGTGGCCGGCGGCCAGCTGGTCGTGGCCCTGGCCGGCGGCCAGAGCACCGGCCTGAAGAACCCGGCCCAGTTCCTGGGCTACCAGGGTGAGGCCGGCGCGCCCAGCAGCGTGCTGCTGGTCAACAACGGCATGCACATCGACATCCAGGTCAACCGCGCCACCCCGATCGGCCAGACCGACGCGGCCGGCGTGGCCGACGTGGTGCTGGAGTCGGCCGTCTCCACCATCCTCGACCTGGAAGACTCCGTGGCCGCCGTGGACGCCGACGACAAGGTGCTGGGCTACAGCAACTGGCTCGGTATCCAGCTCGGCACCCTGACCGAGCAAGTCGCCAAAGGCGGCAAGAGCTTCACCCGCCGCCTCAACGGCGACCGCGTCTACACCGGCGCCAACGGCGGCCAGGTCAAGCTGCACGGCCGCTCGCTGATGTTCGTGCGCAACGTGGGCCACCTGATGACCA
>CAZKDU010000084.1:0-7894 GCA_964551485.1 uncultured Burkholderiaceae bacterium | reverse complement strand
TCAACGCCTCCGTCACGGACATTTCCATGAACGTCGCGGTCAAGAGCCCGGCCTATATCAGGGAGCTCGTGACGCATCACGTCGGCGGCTATCTCAAGATCGCGCCCGAGCACACCGAGGACGGGCCGCTCTCCAAGATGATGAAGCCCGGCATCGGCAGCTACGACCGCTTCAAGCAGATGTTCGAGAAGTTCAGCGCCGAGGCGGGCAAGAAGCAGTACCTGATCCCGTACTTCATCGCCGCCCACCCGGGCACCAGCGACGAGGACATGATGAACCTGGCGCTGTGGCTCAAGAAGAACGGCTTCCGCGCCGACCAGGTGCAGACCTTCTACCCCAGCCCCATGGCCACCGCCACGGCCATGTACCACAGCAACAAGAACCCGCTGCGCAAGGTCACGCGCGACAGCGAGGCGGTGGACATCGTGCGCGGCGACAAGCGGCGCCGCCTGCACAAGGCCTTTCTGCGCTATCACGACGCCAACAACTGGCCGCTGCTGCGCGAGGCCCTCAAGGCCATGGGCCGCGCCGACCTGATCGGCAACGGCAAGCACCACCTGATCCCGACCTACCAGCCGGTGACCGACGGCAGCTACCAGAGTGCGCGCCGCAAGAACTCCACGCCCGCGCCGGCCGCCGGCCCCAAGCCCGGCACCCCGCCCAAGGGCCGGCTGCTGACCCAGCACACCGGCCTGCCGCCGCGTGTCACCGGCAGCGCCAAACCGGCACGCAAGCGCACCGGCTGAGGCCGCCGGTTTCTCCGGGTTTCATGCGAAAAAAGCTGTCAGCCCTTGTCGGGGCTGGTGAGTTTGCTATGTTTTTGGGAGCGTGTGCAGCGGAATGTCGTGCTCGGTGGCGAGCCGGTCGAGCTGGCGCCGCGTGCGTGTGAGCAGGTAGGCCGCGAGCGCCTCGCGCGTGGCCGGCGCCAGCATGTGGCGCAGCTCGGCGCCGGGCAGGCCGGCCACCCGGGCCAGCGCCGCGGCGAAGTGCGGCTCCAGCGCCGCCACCGCCACGCGGCCGTCCTTGCACGGGTAGACGCGGTAGCCGGCGTGGGCTCCGCCCACGGCCCCGCGCGGCTGGGTCAGGCCCCAGTGGCGCGGCAGCGCCAGGTAGGCCGCAGCCTCGGACAGGGCCACCTCCAGCGCCACGCCGCGGCCTTTGGCCTGGCGCAGCAGCGTGGCCTGCAACACGGCCTCGCTGGCCATGAGCGAGCCACCCATGTCGGCGTAGAGCGTGGCCGGCAGCTCCAGGCCGGTGACCAGGCCGCTGTCGGCCAGGTAGGTCAGGTCGTGGCCCGGCTCTTCGGCGCGAGCACCCGGCGCGCCCACGATGCGCACCAGCGAGAGCTGCGGGTGGCGCCGGTGCAGGGCCTGCCAGCCCAGGCCGAGTTTGCGCAGGGCCGAGGGGCGGAACGAGGTCAGCAGCACGTCGGTGCGCGCCAGCTCGCGCTGCAGCCGGGCCTGGCCGGCCTCGGACTTCAGGTCCAGCGCCTGCACCTGCACGCCCTGGTGCATCTGCGTATAGGCGCTGGCGTTGTAATGGGCCATGGGGTCGCCGCCCGGCGGTTCGAGCTTGCGGCAGCGTGCGCCCATGGCCTGCAGCCGCATCAGGGCGGCGGGGCCGGGCAGGTTCAGGGCCAGGCTGAGGATGCGCTGGCCGCGCAGGGGCAAGGTGGGCATGGTGGGGCAGGGGGGTGAACAAAGGGCGCCGTGTGCGGCGGGCTCAGGCGCTGGCCAGCGCGTCTTGCAGCCAGGCGCGGCACCAGGCCGCGCCTTCTGCCTCGGCCAGGGTGCCGCTGCTGGCGTCGTGGCGGCCGATCTCGCCCAGGCGCCGTGCGCCCAGGTCCTGCAGGCGCTCGTCGAACTGCTGGCCGCCGTGGCAGAAGGTGTGGGGGTAGCTGCTGTCGCCCAGGGCCAGCACGCCATAGCGCACATGGCCGAGGTAGCGCGGTTGCAGCGCCAGCGACTGCCAGAGCGCCTGGGCGTTGTCGGGCACGTCGCCCGCGCCGTAGGTGGAGGTGCAGACCAGGTGCAGGGTGGGCTCGGCCGGGTCCTCGGCATCGCCGAAGACCGCGATGTCCAGGCCGTCCATGGGCAGCACCTCGATCGAGGTGACCAGGTCGGCGCAATCGAGCTGGATGGCCTGGGCCACCTGCTCGGCGGTGCCGGTCATGCTGCCGACCAGGATCCTGAGTTTCATGAAATCCGCTCCGTGTGCAATAAACTGGGCACTGCCCGATGGGGCTGAACTATAAGCAATGCCGGTTCGCTCCTGCTGTCGCCCGGGTGGCCCCCGGGTCCGCCCGTTGTCACCGTTTGCCAGTCCTGCCCGAAGCCCGCCACACCACCGTGCCCGCCCGACCCGACACCCCGCCCACGCCCAACGCGCCAGCCACTGCCGCCGGCAATGACACCCTGACCGAGCTGGGCGCGCGCATCCGCGCCTGGCGCGCGCGCCGTGGCATGACCCGCAAGGCTTTGGCTGCCGATTCGGGCCTGAGCGAGCGTTTCCTGGCCGACGTGGAGACCGGCAAGGGCAACGCCTCGATCAACTCGCTGGAGGCGGCGGCGCGGGCCCTGAACCTGGCCCTGGTGGACCTGCTGCAGGACCCGCCGCGCCCGGCGCTGAGCCGCGTCCAGGGCCTGCTGGCCCGGCTCGACGACAGCCAGCTCGACCAGGCCTACGCACTGCTGGGCGGCCGCTTCGGCCTGGGCGACCTGCCGGGCCGCGAGCGGCGCGTGGCGCTGATCGGCCTGCGCGGGGCTGGCAAGTCCACGCTGGGCGCGGCCCTGGCCGGCGAGCGCGGCCTGCCCTTCATCGAGCTGGACCGCGAGATCGAGCGCCAGGCCGGCACCAGCATGAACGAGATCCTGCTGCTGCACGGCCAGGCCGGCTACCGCCAGCACGAGCGCCGCGCGCTGCTGCGCATCGCCGAGGAGCACGCCAGCGGCCTGGTGATGAGCACCGGCGGCAGCATCGTGAGCGAGCGCGACACCTTCGACCTGCTGCAAAGCCACTTCTACTGCGTCTGGGTCAAGGCCAGCCCCGAGGACCACCTGGCGCGCGTGGTGGCCCAGGGCGACATGCGCCCGTTCCAGGCCGGCGATGGGCCGGCGCGCGGTGCCGGCGGGGGGCCGCTGGGCAGCGCCATGGATGACATCCGCCGCATCCTGGCCAGCCGCGAGGCCCTGTACGCGCGTGCCGACGCCGTGGTCGACACCAGTGCACGCAGCGTGGCCCAGAGCCTGGCCGACCTGCGCCGCGCCACGCGCGCGGCGGCGCTCGACGCCAGTCCCTACGCGCTGTGAGACCTGGGCCATGGGGTGCGGGGCATATGGCCCTGCCGCCCGCTGAGGCGTGCTGACGCCGCTGTGACCCCCGCGGGCCAGGGCGCATGGGGGGCTGGTGCCCATGGGCCCACGGAACACCCGGCTGGGACACGGCGGGGCACAACGGGCCTGTGCGAGCGAGTGTGGTCGGCGCAGGCCTTGTGACCCGCCCGGTGCGCCGGCGAGTCGGACCCATGCCACCCGGGCGCCCGCCACGGAACGGGCGCAGGGGCTCTGCCTCAGGGCCTTCGGCGCTCAGTCCACCAGGCGGGCGCCGCGCTCGGCCAACAGTTCGCGCAGCACCGAGCGGTGGCATTGCGCCTCGTGCTCGCAGTAGCAGCCGACCGAGAAGGCGCTGCCGTGCGAGAGCGCGGCCAGCAGGTCCAGGCTGCGGCTGGCCTCGGGCCCGGCCATCTCGCGGCGGTACTTTTTCTTGAAGGCGGCCCAGTCGGCTGCGCTCTGCGCGGCCTGGCCGAGCTGGACGGTGCCGGCACTGGGCGCCAGGGTCGGGTACCAGACGTCGTACCAGTTGCCGCGGGCGAACTCGGCCTTGGGCACGCCGCGTGGCGGCCGCCGCACGGTGCCGATGCGCAGGCCCTCATCCGCCGCGCGGGCGCTGCCCAGTTGAACGATGCGTATGCCCATGGGGACCTCCGTCGAACCGGTGTGGGGGGCGGTGGCGCGGCTCAGGTGCCGACCGGGCCACCGTCGCGGCGCTGCACCACCACGGTGGCCGAGCGCGGCCGGGCCGAGCCCGGGGTGCTGCCGTCGGGCCAGGCGCTGATGGCCGAGCCGCCGGCCTCGCTGACCTCGCCCGGGTGCTGGATGTTGACGAACAGGCTGCGGCGGTCCGGGCTGACCACGCAGCCCGTGATCTCGCAGCCGCGCGGGCCGGTCAGGAAGCGCTTGATGCGGCCGCTGGCCAGGTCGGCGCAGAGCATGGCGTTGTTGCCGAGCCGTGCGTACGGCCCCTTGCCCATGGCGTCGCCGGCCATGTCGGTCTGGATCCAGAGCAGGCCGGCGCTGTCGAAGTGCAGGCCGTCGGGGCAGCCGAAGGGGTCGACCTCGGCGCTTGGGTAGCGGGTCTCGCTGCCCGGCGCGGCCGGGTCGCCGGCCAGGGCGAAGTGGGCCCAGGCGAAGCGGGTGGCGGCGGCGTCGCCAGCGGCCTCGCGCCAGCGCAGGATGTGGCCGCCGTGGTTGGCGCGGCGCGGGTTGGCCGCGTCCACGCCGGGGCGGCCGGGCTCGCCGCGCTGGCTGTTGTTGGTCAGGGTCACGTAGACCTCGCCGGTGGTCGGGTGCACGGCGATCCACTCGGGCCGGTCCATGCGGGTGCCGCCCACGGCGTCGGCGGCCAGGCGGGCGTGCACCAGCACCTCGGCCTGGCTGGCGAAGCCGGCCTCGGCCGTGAGCCCGGGGTGGCCGTGGCGCAGCGCCAGCCACTCGCCCTGGCCGCCCGCGTCGAAGCGCGCCACGTAGAGCGTGCCATGGTCCAGCAGCGTGGCGTTGGCGGTGTACCCGCCGGGCTGGATGCGGTCGCGGCTGACGAACTTGTAGATGTACTCGAAGCGCGTGTCGTCGCCCATGTAGACCGCCACGCGGCCGTCGGCAGTGCGCACGCAGGTGGCGCTTTCCTGGCGCTTGCGGCCCAGGGCGGTGCGCTTGACCGGGGTGGACTGCGGGTCCATCGGGTCGATCTCCACCACCCAGCCGAAGCGGTGGGCCTCGTTCGGGTGGCGCGCCAGGTCGAAGCGCTCGTCGAAGCGGTGCCACTCGTTCCACTGGCCGCCGGGCACGGTGCCGTAGCGCTGCTGGGCCGCGCTCGGGGGCGGGGCCGTGGCCTTGTCGGCGCCAAAGTAACCGTGAAAATTCTCCTCGCAGGTCAGGTAGGTGCCCCAGGGGGTGACGCCCATGGCGCAGTTGGCCAGGGTGCCGAGCACGCGCTGGCCGGCCGGGTCCTGGGCCGTGCACAGGGCCGGCGCGCCGGCGGCCGGGCCGGCCAGGCGCATCGGCGTGTTGGCGTGGATGCGCCGCGCATAGGCCGAGGGCAGCACCTGGCGCCAGCCCTCGGGATGGCGCTCGATCTCGATCACCGACACACCCATGGCGTGCTGAGACTTGCGCACCTTCTCCAGTGTCCAGGGGCGGGCGCCACCCGGGTGCAGCAGGCTTTCGTCGGTGTACTCGTGGTTCATGACCAGCAGGGCGCGCCGGCCATCGGCCTGCAGCGGGAAGAAGTGCATGCCGTCGTGGTGCATGCCGGCCTGCACGGCCTGCTCGTCGGCGCTGTTGCCGGCGTCGGGGCGGAACGCCGGCAGGGCGCCGGCCAGGCCCGTCGGGTCGCCCCAGCGGTACAGCACCTGGCTCTGGTACTCGGGCGGCACGATCACGGTGTCGGCGAACGAGGCTGGCACCGAGGTGAAGCCCAGGGCCTGTGGACCGCCCAGGGTGCTGGCCTCTGCCGGGGCCGCAGGGTCAGGGCGGGGCATGGCGCAGCCGGCCCCCAGCAGGCTGACCAGGGTGCTGGCCCCGAGTTGCAGGATCTGGCGGCGGTGCTGGGACATGGGCGAACAAGGGCTAAAGTGTGAAAACAGGGGTGCATGCAGTGGATCCCACGCGGTGCAGCCTGCGCCAACACGCTAGAATAGCGCCTGTTCGGAGTGTGGCGCAGTCTGGTAGCGCACCTGCTTTGGGAGCAGGGGGTCCAAGGTTCGAATCCTTGTACTCCGACCATCCATCCCATTCCAAAAAAGCCCACGTCTGTGGGCTTTTTTGTCTGCCCGTAGCTCAGTTGGATAGAGCACCTGCCTTCTAAGCAGGTTGTCGGGGGTTCGATCCCCTCCGGGCAGGCCAGAACCGGGTTCCATGGCGTTCCAAGTGCCTGCCAGCGGCATCCCCTCAACCCCCCAAGCGCGTGCCGTCAATCTCTTGGGGTGGGCGCAGACAGCCGTGTGGGGCCAACCAGGCGATGGTGTCACCGCAGCTGTTACCCGCGTGCGCTGTCCGGGGCGTTCAGCCCGGCTTCATCGGCAAGGAACTCCGTGACGGCGGTGCCGGATGAACAGCCGTAGAGGGTGAGGAAGAACGCCACGCAGCCCAGGGACACATGGGCCACAGACCAGAAGCTGTGGTTGGGGTCCTGGTCTTTTTCGTACAAGTCCCAATACATGCCCCCCAGAAGCACAGACTGGAATGCAGAGACCAGGAGGCCGAGCAGGCCCAGGTTGAACATGCGCGCCGACTGACGGTACATCCGGCCAAGGGTGCGTCGGGTGATGGGCGGACCGAGGGGGTGGTGGGGCTGAGGTGGAGCGTCTCCATCGTGCGGCAGCATCCCTGTCTCCTTGTGGTGTTTTGGCCCCACTCTAGCCATCGGTCTTGCGGGTGGCTGACGACCCGCGGGGTGGGCCAGCCAGGTGTGGCGCCCCCGGCTGGGACCGCGTTCTGACCTGTGGCCGGGCACCGGCCCCTGTGGGCCCGGGTCGCCTGGGCCCATGGTTTGCTACTGAATCAATAGCAAGACTTCCAATGCCAGCAAGGGCTAGGCGTCATTTTGATGGCATGGCTCAGCGCGAGGTGTATTGCGAGGCACCAAACAGGGCCTCGCGTGCCTGCGGGCTGGTGAGCGGCCGGCGGCGCTCGGCCAGCACCTGCACGCCGCGCTGCACGGCCGGGCGCCCGGCGATGCGGTCGAACCAGGCCTTGAGGTGCGGGTGGTCGGCCCAGTCGATGCCCTGGTTCTTCCAGCTGCGCAGCCAGGGGAAGATGGCGATGTCGGCCACCGAGTACTCGGGCCCGGCGATGTGGGCGTGCCGCTGCAGCTGCCGGTCCATCACGCCGTAGAGGCGTTTGGCTTCCTGGGTGTAGCGGCGGATGGCGTAGTCGATGGGCTCGGGCGCGTAGAGCCGGAAGTGGTGGGCCTGGCCGAGCATGGGGCCGACACTGCCCATCTGGAACATCAGCCACTGCATCACGCTGTGGCGGTCGCGCGTGCCGGCCGGCAGAAAACGCCCGGCCTTGTCGGCCAGGTAGAGCAGGATGGCGCCGGACTCGAACAGCGAGATCGGCTGGCCGTCGGGCCCATCGGGGTCGACCAGGACCGGGATCTTGTTGTTGGGGCTGATGGCCAGGAATTCGGGGCGGAACTGCTCACCCGCGCCGATGTCCACCGGGACGGCCCGGTAGGGCAGGCCACATTCCTCCAGCATGATGTGGACCTTGTGGCCGTTGGGCGTGGGCCACGAATACACCTCGATCACATGCGCTCCCCGGGACAACCGATGAAGCCGCCATTCTGGCGGCGCGTGGCCTCAGCTGCCGCGGGTGATGGGCATGTCCACGTCGCGCGGATGGGCGGCGTGTTTGCCCAGCTCCATCTTGGCGATGGCGTTGCGGTGCACCTCGTCCGGGCCGTCGGCGAAGCGCAGGGTGCGCGCGCCGGCGTAGGCATAGGCCAGCGGGAAGTCGTCGCACAGGCCGCCGCCGCCGTGGGCCTGGATGGCCCAGTCGATCACCTGGCAGGCCATGGTCGGGGCCACCACCTTGATCATGGCGATCTCGGTCTTGGC
>CAZKDU010000083.1:0-7937 GCA_964551485.1 uncultured Burkholderiaceae bacterium | reverse complement strand
ATCATGATCTTGCCGGCCTTCGGCATCGTCAGCCAGATCGTGCCGGCTTTTGCCCGCAAGAAGCTGTTCGGCTATGCCTCCATGGTCTATGCCACCAGCTCGATCGCCATCCTGTCGTTCATCGTCTGGGCCCACCACATGTTCACCACCGGCATGCCGGTGACCGGTCAGCTGTTCTTCATGTACGCGACCATGCTGATCGCCGTGCCCACCGCAGTGAAGATCTTCAACTGGATCGCCACCATGTGGCAGGGTTCCATGACGTTTGAAACCCCGATGCTGTTCGCCGTGGGCTTCATCTTCGTGTTCACCATGGGTGGCTTCACCGGCTTGATCCTGGCCATGGCCCCGATCGACATTCAGTTGCAAGACACTTACTACGTGGTGGCCCACTTCCACTACGTGCTGGTGGCCGGTTCGCTGTATGCCATGTTTGCCGGCTTCTACTATTGGGCCCCCAAGTGGACCGGTGTCATGTACAACGAAACCCGCGGCAAGATCCACTTCTGGTGGAGCCTGATCGCGTTCAACGTGACCTTCTTCCCGATGCACTTCCTGGGTCTGGCCGGTATGCCACGCCGTTACGCCGACTACCCAATGCAGTTCGCTGACTTCAACGCCATCGCCTCTGTCGGTGCCTTCGCCTTCGGTCTGGCTCAGGTCTACTTCTTCTTCTTCGTGGTGCTGCCCTGCATGCTGGGCAAGGGCCAGAAGGCGGCACAGAAGCCCTGGGAAGCGGCTGAAGGCCTGGAGTGGGAAGTGCCGTCGCCGGCCCCCTTCCACACCTTTGAAAACCCGCCCAAGCTGGATGCCACCGCCACCAAGGTGATCGGCTGATCAGCCTGGCTGGCCCACGCAAGGAGTCGACATGAGCACGCCCGAACAGAAGAAGAGCAATCTGCGCCTGGCGCTGATCCTCGCGTCGGTGGCTGTGGTCTTCTTCGTGGGCTTCATGGCCAAGATGATCGTGCTCGGCCACTGAGCCGCAGTCACATCAACACGCTGTTGCGCCATGAGTTTTCGCACGCACAACCTGAGGATGCTGGGCAAGCTGGCGGTGGTCACCGCCGGCATGTTTGCCTTCGGGTATGCACTGGTGCCGCTGTACCAAGCCATCTGCGAAGCCACGGGCATCAACATCCTCGCGCTGTCCGAGCGTGAGGTTCCGGGCGTGGGCAGTGCCGGCAAGAATGTCAAGCTACCGACCAACACCCAGGTCGACACCAGCCGTACCATCACGGTGGAGTTCGACGCCAATGCCCGTGGGCCCTGGCAGTTCAAGCCGGCCCTGCGTTCCCTGCAGGTGCACCCGGGTGAGCTCGCCACGGTGATGTATGAGTTCCAGAACGTGCAGGATCGCCGCATGGCGGCCCAGGCCATTCCGAGCTATGCCCCACGCCAGGCTGCAGCCCACTTCAACAAGCTGGAGTGCTTCTGCTTCAACCAGTACACCCTGGATCCCGGGGAGAAGAAGCAGTGGCCTGTGGCGTTTGTGATCGACCCCAAGCTGTCCAAGGACGTGACCACCATCACCCTGTCTTACACCTTCTTCGAGGTGGGCGGCAGGACCCCGGCGGCGCCATCAAGCCCGACCGCCGAGGCCACGCTGCCGAGCGCTGGCGCGCAGGAACGGGCGGGGTCATGAACAGCATGCCCATTGAGCAGAACCGCACCTCCCCGCTGGCCCGCAAGGGTTCGTTGGGCCGCACGATCAAGGCAGTGGCCTGGTCGTTCATTGGTTTGCGCAAGGGCAGTGAATACCAGGAAGACATCGCCAAACTCAATCCCCTGCACCTGATTGCGGTCGCCCTGGTGGGCGTGATCGGATTGGTGGTCGGATTGATTGTGCTGGTGAACACGGTGGTGGGGGGCTGAGGCCCTCTTACCCCAAGGAATCGAAAAGTTAGAGAGTCAGGAGCAGAAATGAGTGCAACAACCCACGGCGGAACGCCTTACTACTTCGTCCCCGGTCCTTCGCGCCATCCGGTCATGGCGGCGCTGGGTCTGTTTTTCGTGATCCTGGGCGCAGGCCAGTGGATCAATGGTGCCGATTGGGGCAAATACTCGCTGTTCTTCGGCCTGGCCTGGTGGCTGGTCGTGCTGTACCAGTGGTTCGGCGATGCGATCGGTGAAAGCCTGAGCGGTCAATACGGCCACAAGATCGACATCTCTTTCCGCTGGAGCATGAGCTGGTTCATCTTCTCGGAAGTCATGTTCTTCGGTGCCTTCTTCTCGGCCTTGTGGTGGGCACGTGCCCACTCGGTGCCAGCCCTGGGCAGCCTGGACAACGCGCTGCTGTGGCCCGACTTCAAGGCTGTGTGGCCCAGCATTGCCGCTGGTGTGACCGCTTCGCCGGCCAACATCATCGAGCCGTTCACTACCATGACGCCGTTCTGGCTGCCCACCATCAACACCGCGTTGCTGTTGACGTCTGGTGTCACCCTGACGATTGCCCACCACGCCCTGCGTGAGAACCAGCGAGGCAAGACCATCGCCTTCATGTGGCTGACCGTGTTGCTGGGTGTGGTCTTCCTGTTCGTGCAAGGCTACGAGTACTTCCATGCCTACGCCGAGCTCAACCTCAAGCTCACCTCAGGTGTCTACGGCTCCACCTTCTTCATGCTGACCGGTTTCCACGGTTTCCATGTGTTCGTCGGCATGTTGATGCTGCTGTTCGTCACCCTGCGTCTGCAGAAGGGTCACTTCGACGCCGACCACCACTTTGGTTTCGAAGGCGCCGCCTGGTACTGGCACTTTGTGGACGTGGTGTGGCTGGGCCTGTACGTGCTGGTCTACTGGATGTGACCCGATTGCAAGGGGCACTGGTGACAGTGCCTTCTGCCGTCACCCCACAAAGGCCGCTTGAGCGGCCTTTTGCCTTTCAGGCACCAGACTGAATGCCCGTAGGGTGGATGTAGCCGAGCTTCCAGGCCAGCAGGATGCACAGGAACAGCAGTATGGAAAACCCCACGCGGAACCCCAGGGCGCGGGCCATGTGGCTGTTCTTGGGCTTGCCATTGCGGCCGTCCTTCATCATGAAGAACAGGGCTGAGCCCAGACTGCCAAGAATGGCCAGGAACGCCAGTACAACCAAATATTTCATGAAGGCGATTATCCCGTGACCGCGTTGGCCCGCCCAGGGCGCTTCTGGACCATCGGCCTGGTGGCCTTGCTGGGCATGGCCGTCACGGCTCGGCTCGGCTGGTGGCAGCTGGACCGTGCGGCGCAGCGCGAGGCTGCCCAGGCCCAGTTGTTGGCACGGCAGCACCAGGCGCCACTGAACCTCAACCAACCCCAAGCCCTGGTCGACCTGCCGGCCCAGCTGCACCGGCCAGCCCTGGTGCGTGGGCACTGGCTGAGGCAGCACACGGTGTACCTGGACAACCGGCAGATGGGTGGGCGCCCGGGGTTCTATGTGTTGACCCCGCTGCAGCCTGAGGGACAGTCGGCCTGGCTGCTGGTGCAGCGTGGCTGGGTGCCACGCAACTTCATCGACCGAGAGCGCCTGCCCGAGTTCGACACCCCGCAAGGCGTGGTCGAACTCCACGGCCAGCTGGCACCGCCTCCGGCGCGGCTCTATGCCCTGGCCGCCGAGCAGCCCGGCGCGATCCGGCAAAATCTCGACTTGGCAGCGTTTTCCGTGGAAATCGGGCACGACCTGATGTCCTTGTCGCTGGTGCAGTCCGATCCATCCAGTGGCGGCCTGCTGCGCGACTGGCCCCAGCCAGGGGCTGGCGCGGCCAAGAACTACGGCTATGCCTTCCAATGGTTCGGGCTGTGTGGCCTGATCGCTCTGCTTTATGTCTGGTTCCAACTTGTCCGACCCTACCTTGTCTCCCGCCGCCCCCACCCCTGACAGCGCTGCATGGCCTGACCAGCCCCTGGGCCTGACGGTGCACAGCCTGCCGCAGCCCGGCGATGTGGCCTCGGCTCAGCGCACGTTGCGCGGGCGCTGGAAAATGCTGGCCGTGCTGCTGGTTTGTGCAGCCCCGGTGGTGGCGTCGTATTTCACCTACTACGTGATCCGCCCTGAGGGACGCCGCAATCACGGTGAACTGATTGACCCTCAACGCCCGCTGCCCGACGTGATGGTGCAGGCACTCGATGGCACGCCAGGCAACCTGCAGACCCTGCGTGGCCAGTGGCTGCTGGTGAGTGTGGCTGGCGGCGCCTGCGACAGCGCCTGTGAACAGCACCTGTACCTGCAGCGCCAGATCCTCACCGGTCTGGGCAAGGACCGCGACCGCATCGACTGGGTCTGGCTCGTCGACGACCGGGCCGAGGTGCCGCAGGCCTTGCGCCCTGCACTGCAGGAGGCCTTGGTGCGGCGCGTGCCGGCCCAGGCCCTGGCGCAGTGGCTGGCACCCGAGGCGGGCCATGCCCTGGCCGAGCACCTCTACGTGGTGGACCCGCAGGGCCACTGGATGATGCGTTTCCCGGCGGGTGTGGACAAGGCCAGTGCCCCCAAGGTCAAGCGCGACCTGGAGCGCCTGCTGCGCGCCTCGGCCTCCTGGGACACAGCCGGCCGGCCGCAGGCCCAGGCCAGCGGTACGCCCGCAGCCGCCAGCGCGCCCAAGGCTGCGCCATGAATGCCGAGCTGTACGACCTGGCCCCGGCGCTGCGGCTGATGCTCATGGGCCTGGCGCTGGCCCTGGGGCCACTGGGCTGGGTCTGGTTGCGCAACCCCAAGGCCTCGCCGGCGCGGCGCCTGCAAGCGCTGACCGTGCTGACCCTGTTCCTGACCTTTGACCTCGTGCTGTTCGGTGCCTTCACCCGTCTGACCGATTCGGGTCTGGGCTGTCCCGACTGGCCCGGCTGCTACGGCAACGCCAGTCCGGTGGGGGCGCACGCCGAGATCAGCGCTGCGCAAAGTGCCATGCCCACGGGCCCGGTGACCCATGGCAAGGCCTGGGTAGAGATGGTGCACCGCTACCTGGCCACTGCTGTGGGCGTGCTGATCCTCACGTTGGCCCTGGGCAGCTGGCGGGCTGCGCGACGCGGCCGCAGCGCGTTACCAGTCAACCCCTGGTGGCCTACTCTGACCCTGGTCTGGGTTTGCCTGCAAGGGGCCTTTGGGGCGCTCACGGTCACCATGAAGCTGTTCCCTGCGATCGTGACCCTGCACCTGCTCGGTGGCCTGGTGTTGCTGGCTTTGTTGACTTTGCAGGCCGTGCGACACCAGCAGGCCCACCGGGGCGGGGCCCGTCTGGCGTTGCCCACGGGCCTGCGCCATGGCCTGATCTGGGTGATGGTGGCGCTGGTGCTGCAGATTGTTCTGGGGGGCTGGGTCAGCACCAATTACGCTGTGCTGGCCTGCAGCGATTTCCCGCTGTGCCAGCAGAGCGTCTGGCCACCCATGGACTTTGTGCGCGGCTTCACTGTGTGGCGCGAGCTTGGCCACAACCCTGATGGCAGCCTGCTGCCGTTTGCAGCCCTGACGGCGATCCACTACACCCACCGGCTGTTCGCCTTCGTGGTGCTGGCCGCCCTGGGCTGGTTGGCAGCCCGGCTGGCTGGCCAGCCGGGCTTTGGCAGCGTTGCGCGCGCCGTGGCTGGCCTGGCCCTGCTGCAGTTCCTGACCGGGCTGAGCAATGTGGTGTTCGACTGGCCGCTGCTGTCGGCGGTGGCACACACCGGGGGTGCCGCTGGCCTGGTGCTGGCGCTGACCTGGGGCCTGGCTGCAAGCCGGGCCGAATCCCGCCGTGACCTGCGCTTTTCCACGCCCCGCTGGGGCGCTTGACCTGTTGTGTCCCTTTCCATGACGTCCTTCTCTCGTTTCAGCCAGTTCTACGCCCTCACCAAGCCACGCGTGGTGCAGCTCATCGTCTTCTGTGCCCTGATCGGCATGGTGCTGGCCGTGCCTGGCCTGCCCAGCTGGTCCGACGTGCGCCTGGCGGCCCTGGCCAGCCTGGGCATCTGGCTGGTGGCCGGTGCCGCCGCCGCCTTCAATTGCCTGGTGGAAAAAGGCATCGATGCACGCATGAAGCGCACCGCCTGGCGCCCCACGGCCAAGGGCGAGCTCAGCGACACCCAGACCCTGGTGTTTTCCGCTGCGCTCTGTGGCCTGGGTTCGTGGCTGCTGTACGTGTGCGTCAACCCGCTGACCATGTGGCTGACCTTTGCCACCTTCGTGGGCTATGCCGTGGTCTACACCGTGATCCTCAAGCCGCTGACGCCGCAGAACATCGTGATCGGCGGCGCTTCGGGCGCCATGCCGCCGGTGCTGGGCTGGGCCGCCATGACCGGCGACGTGGGGCCGGAGGCGCTGATCCTGTTCCTCATCATCTTCCTGTGGACGCCGCCGCACTTCTGGGCCCTGGCTCTGTACCGGGTCGAGGACTACCGCAAGTCCGGCCTGCCCATGCTGCCGGTCACGCACGGCAACGAGTTCACGCGCCTGCAGATCCTGCTGTACACGCTGATCCTGTTCGCTGCCTGCCTGATGCCCTTCGCCTACGGCATGAGCTCCTGGCTCTACCTGGTGGTGGCCCTGGGCCTGAGCGCCGGCTTCACCTGGTACGGATGGCGGCTCTGGCGCGCCTACTCCGACACCCTGGCACGCAGCACCTTCCGGTTTTCGCTGATCCATCTGAGCGCGCTGTTCGCTGCGCTGCTGCTCGACCACTACCTGCTGTGACCCCATGAACAAACGAAATGCTCTTAAATTCATAGCGCACCGTGCCCTGTTGGCGGGGGCTACCGGCCTGTTGGGTGCGTGCTCCGAGCAAAAATCGGTGTTCCACGCGATCGACCTGACCGGGGCCGACTACGCGCGCGACTTCCAGCTCACCGACCACAATGGCCAGGCGCGCAGCCTCAAGGACTTCGCCGGCAAGGTGGTGGTGGTGTTCTTCGGCTTCACCCAGTGTCCGGACGCCTGCCCGACCACCATGGCCGAGCTGGCCGAGGTGAAGCGGCGCCTGGGTGCCGATGGCGAGCGATTGCAGGTGTTGTTCGTCAGCGTGGACCCGGAGCGCGACACCCTGCCGGTGCTCAAGGCCTACATGGCCAACTTCGACCCGAGCTTCCTGGCCCTGCGCGCCGACCCCGAGCCGCTGGCCCGGATGGCCAAGGACTTCAAGGTCTACTACAAGAAGGTCGAAGGCAAGACCGCCAGCAGCTACACCATGGACCACACGGCCAATAGCTTCATCTACGACCCCAAGGGCCGGGTCCGGCTGTACAGCCGCTACGGCAGCGGCATCGACGGCCTGACCAGCGACATCCGCCAACTGCTCAAGGGCGCCTGAGGCCATCCCTGCCATCATGGGTGGCTGAACCTGCAAGCCGAGACGGGGAGGGGGTGGCCCCAGAAAGGCCACAGGCGCCCGGGTGGGCGCCTGTGCGAGGGTGGCTCAGCGGGGCGTGCAGCGCCTCACAGAAGAAGAGAGAGGCTTCCGCGTTCGCCCTTGCCAGGCTTCAGGCGTACTGCAGCAGCGCCGCCTTCATCTTCTTCATGGCCGCGACCTCGATCTGGCGAATGCGCTCGGCGCTCACGCCGTACTCGGCCGCCAGCTCGTGCAGGGTCATACCGCCCGAACCGTCGTCGTTGACCTTGAGCCAGCGCTCCTCGACGATGCGGCGGCTGCGTGCATCCAGGCCGTCCAGGGCCGCGCTCACGCCGCTGCTGGCCAGCACTTCGCGCTGGCGCGACTCGATCATGGCCGTCGGCTCGTGCGAGGCGTCAGCCAGGTAGGCGATCGGGCCGAAGCTGTCCTCGCCATCGTCAGACGGGCCCGGGTCGAGCAGCACGTCGCCGCCGGACAGGCGGGTTTCCATCTCAAGCACGTCTTCGCGCTTGACGTTGAGCTCGCTGGCCACACGCTCAACCTGGGCGTCGGTCAGGGTGTCGCGGTGGGTCTGGGCGTTGGCCACGTCGGCCTCGGCTTTGAAACCCTGCTTCATGGAGCGCAGGTTGAAGAACAGCTTGCGCTGGG
>CAZKDU010000082.1:0-8127 GCA_964551485.1 uncultured Burkholderiaceae bacterium | reverse complement strand
TAGGAGTGGTAGTTCAGTTGGTTAGAATACCGGCCTGTCACGCCGGGGGTCGCGGGTTCGAGTCCCGTCCACTCCGCCAAACAAAAAGCCGTCCCTGTGGGACGGCTTTTTTCATTGGATCGTCTGTGGTGCACACCCGTTGGCCCCAACGGGTGCTGTCCCACTGGGGCACAGGTTCGGGACAAGCCTGCGCCACGCAGAAATCAGCGTCCTGGGGGTTCAGAACATCTCCAGGATCAATTCGGCCACCCGCTCGGCGTCTTCTTCAAGGGCGAAGTGCCCGCTGTCCAGCCATTCGATGCGGGCGTTGGGCAGGTCACGCCGGTAGGCCAGTGCACCCTCTGTGCTGAAGAAGGGGTCGCCCTGGCCCCAGGCCACCAGGGTTGGGGGCCGGTGTGTGCGCAAGTACGCCTGCCAACTGGCGTACAGCGGAACGTTGTGCTGGTAGTCCCTGAACAGCGCCAGGTGGCGGTCCAGGCTGCCTGGGCGATCCAGCAGGGCCTGGTCCAGTGTCCATGCGTCAGGGTTGAGGTGTTCTGGGCGGCGCGCCCCTGCGGTGTACTGCATCTGCGTGGTGGCCGCCTGCAGCATCTGGCGTGCGCCACTGTCGTCATTGTGTTCCCACAGCGGCATGAACACGTTGGCCACCGCTGGGGTCAGGCCCTCCATGTAGGCATTCGCGTTTTGAATGACCAGCCCCCCGATCCGTTCGGGATGGGCCGTGGCCAGGCGCATGCCCACGGGCCCACCGTAATCCTGCATGTACACAACCATCTGGCCAACACCCAGTTGATCGATCAGGCCCTGCACCTGCAGGGCCAGCTGGTCAAAGGTGTAGGCGAAGTCGGAGGCCAGTGGGGCATCCGAATGGCCAAACCCGATGTAGTCCGGGGCAATCAGATGAAAGCGTGCGGACAGCAGGGGCATGAGGTCGCGGAACATGTGTGAGGACGACGGGAATCCGTGCAGCAACAGCAGGGTCGGGTGCGCCGGGTCGCCTGCGCTGCGGTAGAAAGTGCGCAGGCCATTGACCTGGATGTGATGGTGGCGGGTGCGGGCATGCGGCAGTGTGTTCATGGCAGTTCTCGGTCGGGTGATGCTCAATGGCCCAGGGCAGGTGCCAGCCTGTCGGCCGCAGGGGCGAGCCGGGCCACGGCCGGGAAATCGACCTCGGTCTGCGCCACTTCATTGACGTAATTGGTGAATGTGTTCAGGGCCACCACCAGTAGGATGTCGATGAGCCGGGCGTCATCGAACCCGGCCTGCCTGGCAGCGTCAATGTCTTCGCGCGACACCTTGCCGCGTTGCTGCACCACGGCTGCGGCAAAGCGAACCGCTGCATCTGCTTGGGGATCGATGGACGCACCGCGCCGGCTGGCCTCGATGTCGGCGTCGCTCAGCCGTGCCTGGTGGCGGCCCAGGTAGGCATGCGCCGCGAGGCAGTAGCCACAGCCGTTGAGTTCGGCCACGGCCAGGGCGATGCGTTCGCGCAAGGCCATGTCCAGGCCGCCCTGGGCCGAAGCCGTGTTCAGTTGCACATAGCCGCGCAGGGCTGCCGGGCTGTTGGCCACCACGCGGAACAGGTTGGGGACCACCCCAAGTTGTTGCTCCACCTCGTGCAGCAAGGCATGGGCGGCGGTGGGGGTGTCGTTGATGCTGGCGGGGGTGTTCAGGCGTGTCATGTGGGCTCCTGGATGTGTCAGTGGATGCGCTCTGGGCGCAGGAGCCATTGTTTTTAGTTTGATAATTTTGATAATCCATTGATCATGAGAATTACTTTCTCGTAAATTGAGAAAATATGGACCGTTTTGATGCCATCACCGCCTTTGTGGCCGTGGCCCGCAGCGGCGGCTTTTCCGCCGCGAGCCGTGCCCTGGGCGTGCCGGTGGCAAACGTCAGCCGCAAGGTGGCGGTGCTGGAGGAGACACTGGGGGCCCGGCTTCTGGTCCGGACCACGCGGCACGTGGCGCTGACCGATGTCGGGCGCCGCTATTTCGAGGCCTGTGCCCAGGTGCTTGACGACCTGCGCGAGGCCGATGAAGAGGTCCGGGGGGAATACCAGGCGCCCAAGGGGGAGCTGGTGATCACCGCACCATTTGGCTTCGGGCAGCAGCATCTGCAACCCGTGGTGCAGGCATTCTTGCGGGCTTACCCGCAGGTCAGTGTGCAGCTCCAACTGACGGACCGCGTGGTGGCGCTGGTGGAAGAGCGTGTGGACTGCGCCGTGCGCATCCGTGCGCTGGATGACAGCACCCTGCTGGCCCGCCATGTGGGGCACATCCGCATGGTGGTGTGTGGCTCTCCGGCTTACCTGGCGTCACGGGGCGTTCCCCACGCCCCCGCCGAACTCGACGGCCATGACTGCGTGACCTGGGCCGGGCTGGGAGAGCGACATGCCTGGGAGTTTCCTTTGCCCGGGGGCGCCGACACGCACCTGCAGGCCGTTCCCATCGCCGTGCGTTTCTCGGGCACCACGGCCGAATCGGCCATGCAGGCGGCCATCGATGGCCTGGGGCTGGTGCAGGCCACCACCTACCAGGCGGCCCCCCATGTGACCCGGGGCGAACTGGTGCCGGTGCTGGCTGCCTACGACAGCGCGCCCGTCCCGGTGAGCCTGGTCTTCCCGGGCAAACGCTTGCTGCCGCTGAAGCTGCGCGCCTTTCTGGACTTTGCCGCCCCCCGGCTGGAGGCCCGGCTGCGTGATGTCGACGCGGTGTTCCCGCCGCCGTCCGCCAGCCGGCCATGACCAGCGCACCGCGCAACCCGGGGCGAGGCAGGGTGCGCCAGGGCCCGGCCCATGCCCGCGGCTTGGGGGCGCGTCAAAAGCCACGGGTGCGGCGCACACGCCGTGTCGCACCGCGGAACACAACGTGACAGGGTAAGCCCGGGGGCGCGCGGCCCGCGCTTTCGTTTGTATCGTGCCTCCTCTTTTCACTCAGGAGGCACGCATGAACCTTTCCGACATCCAGCACCTGCTCAGCGAGCGCGCCACGGCGTTCCTGCGCAAGCGCCAGCACTCGCTGTTGATCGACGGCCAGTGGGTGGCGCCGGTCGGTGGCGAGCACTTCCCCACGCTGAACCCGGCCACCGAGGAGGTGATCGGCGAGGTCGCCGCGGCCGACGTGGAGGACGTGGACCGTGCCGTGCGCGCGGCGCGCCGTGCCTTCGACGACGGCCCCTGGGGCAAGCTGCGCCCGGTGCAGCGCGAGCGCCTGCTGCTCAAGCTGGCCGACCTGGTCGAGGCCCATGGCCAGACCCTGGCCGAGATCGAGTCGCTGGACAACGGCAAGTCGGCGGCGATCGCGCGCGCGGTGGACGTGGCCATGGCCGTGGACTTCCTGCGCTACATGGCCGGCTGGGCCACCAAGATCGAGGGCACGACCCACGAGGCCTCGGTGCCGTTCGCGCTGCAGGCCGACTTCGTCACCTACACCCGGCGCGAGGCCGTGGGTGTGGTGGCAGCCATCGTGCCCTGGAACTTCCCGCTGCTGGTCGCGGTCTGGAAACTCGGCCCGGCGCTGGCCGCCGGCTGCACCGTGGTGCTGAAGCCGGCCGAGCAGACCTCGCTGACCGCGCTGTACCTGGGGGAACTGGTCAACGAGGCCGGTTTCCCACCGGGCGTGGTCAACATCGTCACTGGCGATGGCCTGAGTGCGGGCGCGCCGCTGACGCGCCACCCGCTGGTCGACAAGATCAGCTTCACCGGCTCGACCGAGGTCGGCAAGCTCATCGGCCACGCCTCGGTCGAGAACATGACGCGCTTCACGCTGGAGCTCGGTGGCAAGTCGCCGGTGATCGTGCTCGACGACTGCGACCCTGCCACCGCGGCGGCCGGTGCGGCCAACGCCATCTTCTTCAACCACGGCCAGGTCTGCTGCGCCGGCTCGCGCCTGTACGTGCACAGGAAGCAGTTCGACCACGTGGTCAGCGAGATCGGCCGCATCGCCGACGCCATGACCCTGGGCAGCGGTCTGGACGGCGCGGCCCAGATGGGCCCGCTGGTCTCGCAGGAGCAGCTCGACCGCGTCTGCGGCTACATCGACATCGGCCGCGCGCAGGGTGCCGAGGTGGTGGCCGGCGGCGGGCGCCAGCCCGGGCGCGGCTACTTCGTGCGGCCCACGGTGCTGGCCAAGGTGGACCACGGCAGCCGCGTGGTGCAGGAGGAGATCTTCGGCCCGGTGCTGACCGCCATGCCCTACGACGACCTCGACGAGGTGGCGCGCTGGGCCAACGACACGCCGTTCGGCCTGGGCGCCAGCATCTGGTCGAACAACCTGTCCAAGGTGCACCGTCTGATCCCCAAGATCAAGGCCGGCACGGTCTGGGTCAACTGCCACAGCGCGCTCGACCCGTCCATGCCCTTTGGCGGCTACAAGCAGTCGGGCCTGGGGCGCGACCTGGGCCGTGCCGCGCTCGACGGCTACCTGGAGACCAAGTCGGTCTTCATCGCTGTCTGAGCGGTCGCGGCAGCCGGCCCGGTGGGCGCTGGCCCGCTCCTTGCTGAACCTGGCCCAGGTGCCTGCGGCACGCCCCACCCCGGGGCGCGCCGCGGGCCCGGCCGCGTTTTCGCTGGAGTGCGCCCATGAAACCCCTGCTCGCCTACCTGGCCGCCCTGAAACCGGGCAAGCTCGTGCTCTGGTGCTACCTGTGCTGGTACCTGGTCACGCTGGCCCTGCGCTTCGACCCCAGCCCCACGCTCTGGCTCAACTCCCTGGGCATCAGCGCCGTCATCGGCGTGGGCCTGCTGCTCAGCGTGGGTGCCCCGCGCGGCGGGCGCGATCCCTGGCAGACCTTCCGGCTGTTCCTCATGCCGTTCTGCGTCTCCAGCTTCTCCTCGCTGATCAAGGGGCACGGCTACCTGCTGGTGTTCCCGCCCGACGCGCACGAGCTGCTGCTGGGCCTGTGCGCCTGCCTGGGCTTCGTGGCCCTGGTCGGTGGGGTCAAAATGACCTGGCCAAAACCGGCATTTGTGCACACCACGGGCTGACCCACACCTCAAGACCGGCGCCCGGCCTGCCGACAATCAGAAGGAAACCTCCTTCATGGGTTTCTCCTCGGCCAGGCACCGTGCGGGCTGCCTGGTTTTCTCCCCCGTCAGCCTCCGGTTGGCGGGGGATTTTTATGCACCGTGCCTCACGCGGCCGGCGCCATCACGGCGCGGTGCAGGGCGCGCACCAGGTCGGACTGCGTGATCATGCCCACCAGCCGGTTGTCGCTGTCCAGCACCGGGATGTGGTGGTGCCCGCCTTCGGAAAACAGCGTCATCAGGTCGGTTGCCAGCCGGTCCTCGCGCGTCACCCGCACCTGGCGCGTCATCACCTGGCCCACCACCTCGGGCCGCTCCGAGTGGGTCTGGCCGCTGGGCCGCACGAAGTCACGCAGGCGCTGTCCCAGGCCCTCGTGGGCGTCTAGGTCGGCGTGGCGCATGAAGTCGGCCACGGTGATGATGCCGGCGATGCGGTGCGCCCGGTCCACCACCGGCAGCGCCTTCACGCGCTGCTCGCGCATCAGCCGCCAGGCCGCCTGCAGCGAGGTGCCGAAGTCCACACACACCGGCTCCGGCGTCATGATGTCGCCGCAGCTCAGCCGCCCCAGCGTGCGCTGGTAGGCCTGGGCCTCGGCCTCCTGCAGCAGGGCCTGCAGGTCGTCGCGGCTCACGTCCAGCACCTGGTTGTAGTGCGCCATGGCGGCGTCCAGGTCGGCCGCGGTGAAGCGCGGCGCCGCCGCGCCCGCGGCCGCCGTGGGTGCGACGGCGGCCGGCAGCTGGCGGTGCGGGTAACGGCGCCCGGTCACGCCGTTGTAGGCCACGCCGGCCAGCACCAGCAGGCAGGAGTTGAGCATGACTGGCGCCCCGGCAAACTTGAACTGCGTGGCGTGCGTCAGCACCGCCAGCAGCGCCGCGGCGCCGCCCGGCGGGTGCAGGCAGCGCAGGCGGAACATCAGCGCCAGCGCCAGCCCCACAGCCAGGGCGCTGGCCAGGGCCACGTCGGGCACCAGGCGCACGCAGGCCACGCCCACCAGGGCCGACACCGTGTTGCCGCCGATCACCGCCCAGGGCTGGGCCAGCGGGCTGGCCGGCACCCCGAACACCAGCACCGCGCTCGCCCCCAGCGGCGCCACCAGCCAGGGCTGCAGCGCCAGCGGCCCGCTCAGGCCCTGGCACAGCAGGGCCGTGAAGAACACCCCGAGCACCGCGCCACCCACCGCGCGCCAGCGCTCGCGCCCGTCCACCGCCTGCGCCATGGGCCAGAAGGCGCGCGCCCAGTCGCGCAGGCGCTCGCGGCCGGGTGCCCGAACCCATGCGGCGCCGGGCGACCCGCTGGTGGGCGAGGCGGCGGCCGAACGGGCCGGCGGCGTGGGTGGGGCGGGCGGCAGGCTCATGCCCGCAGTTTAAGCAGGCCGGCGGACAGGGCCGTGCCCAGCAGGATCACGGCCGCGCACAGCAGCATCCAGGGGGTGATGGCCTCGCCCAGCAGCAGCGTGCCGTAGCCCAGCGCGAACACCGGGATCAGGTAGGTCACCGTCAGCGCACGCGCCGCGCCGGCCCGCTCGATCAGCCGGAAATACAGCACATAGGCCAGGCCGGTGCACAGCAGCGCCACCGCCGCCATGGCGGCCCAGGCCTGGGCGCTGGGGAGCTGGGCCGGCCAGGCCCAGAACGCCGGCAGGGCCAGGGCCGCGGCCGCGCCGAGCTGGCTGCCGCTGGCCGTGACCATGGGCGGCACGCCGGCTAGCCGGCGCTTGGTGTAGCTGGCCGCCACGCCGTAGCTCAGGGTTGCGCCCAGGCAGGCGGCCACGGCCCAGCCGGCGCGCGCGCCGTCAGCCCCGGTCTGCAAGCTGGCCTTGTCCCAGGCCAGCAGCAGCACCCCCATGAAGCCCAGGCCCAGGCCGAGCACGCGCGTCGCCGTGAGCCGCTCGCCCAGCCAGAGCCAGGCCACCAGCGCGCCCCACAGCGGCGTGGTGGCGTTGAGGATGGACGACAACCCGGTGGTGATGGACAGCACGGCGAACGCGTACAGCAGGAACGGCAGGCCCGAGTTCAGCACCCCCACCACCAGCAGCGCGCGCCAGTGCGTGCGCACCAGGCCCCACTGGCCGCGCCGCGCCAGCAGCAGCGGCAGCAGGAAGGCGCTGGCCAGTGCCACCCGCACGAAGGCCGTGGCCAGCGGCCCGAACTCGGCCGCGCCCAGGCGCATGAAGAGGAACGAGGCGCCCCACAGCGCCGCCAGCAGCACGAACTCGGGCAGCCAGGCCGGGTGTGTCATGCGGCGGCCTTCCAGGCCAGGCCTTCGAGCCGCAGCAGCGCGGTCTTGCGCGCCAGCCCGCCGGCGTAGCCGGTCAGGCTGCCGTCGGTGCCGAGCACGCGGTGGCAGGGCACGACGATGCTCAGCGGGTTGCGCCCCACAGCCGCGCCCACGGCGCGCACCGCGCGCTCGCGCCCGATCTGCCGCGCCAGCGCGCCGTAGCTGCGGCTCTCGCCGTGCGGGATGGCCAGCAGGGCCTGCCACACCGCCTGCTGGAACGGCGTGCCGGCGCCCAGGTCCAGCGCCAGCGTGAAGCCCTGGCGCCGGCCGGCGAAGTACTCGGCCAGCTGCTCGCTGGCGGCCTGCAGCAGCGGGTGTTCGGCCAGGGCGCGCCAGGCCGGGTGGCCGGGCCCGGGCAGGCTGGCGGGCAGGTGGCGCTGGTCCTCGAACCAGGCACCTGCCAGGCCACGCGGGCTGGCCGCCAGGTGCAGTGGGCCGAGCGGGCTCAGCCAGCGGCCGTGCACGGTGGCTGCCGGGCCGGCCGGGGCACGGATGGGGGTGGAGGTGTCATGGGGTGTCATGGTCAAATCGCTTTCCAGCCCTTGTCGGATAGACCTCAGGCGCTATGGTTTTGAGAGCATTGGGGGTGCAGGCCGTGCCAGGCGCGCAGCACGGCGTAGCTGCGCCAGGGGCGCCAGGCCTCAGCCAGGGCGCTGGCCGCGCGCGCCGGGGCGCGCTGCCCGGCCAGGCCCAGGCGCTGCTGCAGCGCCACGTCGCCCGCCGGGAAGGCGTCGGGCCAGCGCAGCGCGCGCATGGCGATGTACTGCGCCGTCCAGTCGCCGATGCCGGGCAGGCTGCGCAGCAGGTCCATCGTGGGCCCGAG
>CAZKDU010000081.1:5240-8141 GCA_964551485.1 uncultured Burkholderiaceae bacterium | reverse complement strand
ATGGAGCACACGCCGTGCTTCTATTCGTCCGTTGATCTGCGGAATGCGGGGTTCAAGCTGGCGCCGGTGGCCACGGATCTCTTCCCCGGGAACTTCAACAACCTCACGCCGGAGATGCTGCCGCTGGCGGTGCAGGCGGCCATGGCGGCCATCGAAAAAATCTGCCCCGAGGCCAAGAACCTGCTGGTCATTCCGGAGGGCCACACCCGCAACACCTTCTACCTGGCCAACGTGGTGCAGCTGCAGCGCATCTTCCACATGGCCGGGCTCAACGTGCGCGTGGGCTCGATCAGCCCCGACATCAAGGCACCCACCACCATTGCCCTGCCCAACGGCGAGTCGGTCACGCTGGAGCCGGTGGTGCGCACGCGCGGGCGGCTCGGGCTCAAGCACTTCGACCCCTGCACCATCCTGCTCAACAACGACCTCTCGGCCGGCATCCCGGGCATCCTGGAAGACCTGCACGAGCAGTACCTGCTGCCGCCGCTGCACGCCGGCTGGAGCGTGCGCCGCAAGAGCCAGCACTTCCAGAGCTATGAAGAGGTGTCCAAGCGCTTCGGCAAGCTGCTGGGCATCGACCCCTGGCTGATCAACCCCCTGTTCGCCAAGTGCGGCGAGGTCGATTTCAACGAGGGCACGGGCATGGAGTGCCTGCGCAGCAATGTGGACGCGCTGCTGACCAAGGTGCGGCGCAAGTACAAGGAGTACGGCATCCACGAAAAGCCGTTCGTCGTGGTCAAGGCCGACAACGGCACCTACGGCATGGGCATCATGACGGTGCGCGACGCCAAGGACCTGGACGCGCTGAACCGCAAGACGCGCAACAAGATGAGCGTCATCAAGGACGGCCAGCATGTCAGCGACGTCATCATCCAGGAAGGCGTGCTGACCCACGAGCGCATGAACGACGCCGTGGCCGAACCCGTGGTCTACATGATGGACCGCTACGTGGTGGGCGGCTTCTACCGTGTGCACGCCGAGCGCGGGGTGGACGAGAACCTCAACGCCCCGGGCGCCAGCTTTGTGCCGCTGGCCTTTGCCGAAAGCACCCAGCTGCCCCAGCCCGGGCTGAAGCCCGGCGCCAGCGCACCGAACCGCTTCTACATGTACGGTGTGATCGGCCGCCTGGCCATGCTCGCCGCCAGCTACGAGCTCGAAGCCACCGACCCGCTGGCCGAGGTCTACGAGTAAGCCCATCGCCAAACCGTGAGGGGCTCGGCCCGGGGCGGCCGGGCTGCCAGGCGGGTGGGGTTGTTGCGCCGCAACAAGAGCACTGCTTTTTTCGCAAAAGCGGGTTCCCACGCCACTTTTGCCACGCGCCAGGGCATGGGCGCGGCGCACAATAGCGGTCCCGAAGCAACGGAACCCCGCGCCGGGCGGCCGCTGGCCGCGCCCGGACCATGGGGGGAGCTTGTGTCAGCAGCATCGAAATCGTCTCTTGCGGCGCTCACCCTGGGCGCCATCGGTGTCGTCTATGGCGACATCGGCACCAGTGTCCTGTACGCCATGAAAGAGGTGTTTGGCTCCGGCCATGTGCCGTTCACGCCGGACAACGTGCACGGCATCCTGTCGATCTTCTTCTGGACGCTGACCGTCATCGTCTCCATCAAGTACGTGGTGCTGGTGCTGCGCGCCGACAACAACGGCGAAGGCGGCCTGGTGGCCATGCTGGCCCTGGCCTCGCAGTCGGTGATCGACCGGCCCCGGCTGCGCCGCGTGCTGCTGGTGGTGGGGGTGTTCGGCACCTGCCTGTTTTATGGCGACGGGGTCATCACCCCGGCCATTTCGGTGCTGTCGGCGGTCGAGGGCCTGGAGGTGGTGTCGCCGGCCTTCAAGCGCTACGTCATCCCCATCACCCTGGTCATCCTGTTCTGCCTGTTCGCCGTGCAAAAGCGCGGCACCGGCGGCATCGGCCGCTTCTTCGGGCCCATCACCCTGGTGTGGTTTGGCGCGCTGACCCTGCTGGGCCTGGTGCAGATCGTCAAGCACCCGTCCATCCTGGTGGCGCTGAGCCCGCACTTCGCGCTGGGTTTCATGTGGGAGAACCCGGTCGTCACCTTCCTGATCCTGGGCGCAGTGGTGCTGTGCGTGACCGGCGCCGAGGCGCTTTACGCCGACCTTGGGCACTTCGGCAAGCGGCCAATCCGCCTGGCCTGGTTTCTGGTGGTCATGCCGGCGCTGACCGTCAACTACTTCGGCCAGGGCGCACTGCTGCTGGAGAACCCCGAGGCCGTGAAGAACCCCTTCTTCCTCATGGCGCCGGGCTGGGCCCTGCTGCCCCTGGTGGTGCTGGCCACGCTGGCCACGGTGATCGCCTCGCAGGCCCTGATCACCGGTGCCTTCAGCGTGACCAAGCAGGTCGTTCAGCTCGGCTTCCTGCCGCGCCTGCAGGTCCAGCACACCAGCGTGCGCGACACCGGCCAGATCTACATGCCCTTCGTCAACTGGGGGCTGTTCGTGGCCATCGTGCTCGCGGTGGTCATGTTCAAGTCGTCCAGCAACCTGGCTGCCGCCTATGGCGTGGCGGTCTGCACCGACATGCTGATCACCACCGTGCTGACCTTCTTCGTGATCCGCTACGGCTGGAAATACCCGCTGTGGCTGTGTGTGGCCGCCACCGGCTGGTTCTTTTTGGTGGACCTGGCGTTCTTTGCCTCCAACCTGCTCAAGCTGACCGAGGGCGGCTGGTTCCCGCTGATGATTGGCGGCGCCGTGTTCACGCTCATGCTGACCTGGAAACAGGGGCGCCACCTGCTCAGCGAAAAACTGCGCGCCGACTCACTGGACCTGCCCAGCTTCCTGGAGGCGGTGTTCGTGAGCCCGCCCGTGCGGGTGCCGGGCACGGCGGTGTTCCTGACCAGCGAGATCGGCAGCGTGCCCAACGCGCTGCTGCACAACCTC
>CAZKDU010000081.1:0-5230 GCA_964551485.1 uncultured Burkholderiaceae bacterium | reverse complement strand
ACAACAAGGTGCTGCACGAGAACAACCTGTTTGTGCTGGTGCGCAGCCACGAGGTGCCGTGGATCGGTCTGGACAAGCGCGTGGAGATCGAGCCACTGGGCCACGACTGCTGGAAGGTGGTGCTGAACTTCGGCTTCAAGAACGACCCCGACGTGCCCGAGGCCCTGCAGGCCATCAAGGGCCATGGGTGCCAGATTGATCCCATGAACACCAGCTACTTCCTCTCGCGCGACACCGTCATCCCCACCATCGGGGGTGGCATGGCCACCTGGCGCGAAAAGCTGTTTGCCCAGATGCACCACAACGCCAGCGCCGCTGCCGATTTTCTGAACCTGCCCAACAACGCCGTGGTCGAGCTCGGCAGCAAGATCGAGATTTGACGACAATCCCGGCATGAAGCTGCTCTTCGTTGCCGACCCGGTTGAATCGTTCAAGACCCACAAGGACACCACGTTCGCGATGATGCGCGAGCTGCAGCGGCGTGGCCATGCCATTGCCGTGTGCGAGCCGCGCCACCTGCACTGGCAGCGTGGCAGCGCGGGCGCCCAGCCCGTCACCGCCAGTGTGCGCGACCTCACCCTCACCGGCCAGCCCGGTGCCTGGTTTGCCGTGACCGGTGAACGCCGCGCCGCGCTGCGCGACTTCGACGCCGTGCTCATGCGCAAGGACCCGCCGTTCGACGCCGAGTTCATCTACGCCACGCACCTGCTGGAGCAGGCCGAGCGCGAGGGCGCCAGGGTCTTCAACAAGCCACGGGCGCTGCGTGACCACCCCGAAAAGCTCGCGATCCTAGAGTTTCCGCAGTTCATCGGCCCCACGCTCGTGACGCGCGACGCCGCCGACATCCGCGCCTTCCACGCCGAGCACCAGGACATCATCCTCAAGCCGCTCGACGGCATGGGCGGCATGGGCATCTTCCGCGTGAAAGCCGATGGCCTCAACCTGGGCAGCATCAGCGAGACCCTCAACGCCGACGGCGCGCAGACCGTGATGGTGCAGAAGTTCATCCCGGAAATTGCCCAGGGCGACAAGCGCGTGCTGGTGATCGACGGCCAGCCCGTGCCCCATTGCCTGGCCCGCATCCCGCAGGGCAGCGAGGTGCGTGGCAACCTGGCGGCCGGCGGCAAGGGCGTGGCCCAACCCCTGAGCGAGCGCGACCGCGAGATCGCCGAAACCCTGGGGCCCATCCTCGCCGCGCGCGGCCTGCTGCTGGTGGGCCTGGACGTGATCGGCGGCTGCCTGACCGAGATCAACGTCACCAGCCCGACCTGCTTTCAGGAGATCAGCGACCAGACGGGGTTTGATGTGGCGGGGATGTTTGTGGGGGCGCTGGAGGGGCGGGTGGCGGCTGGGCGCAGGGGATGAGTCACATTGGTCAGGAGGGCTGATGACGACCCGCTGCAGTCTTTCGTCCACGTTCCATCTCACCGCTCGCGGGTGTCCAAATCTGCCGTCGCAGCGGGCATTCCACAACACAAATGCCTTGACCCCGTAGACATCGGCTGTTCGGTCTGTAAGCTGTGGTGCAGATAGCGGGCCCACTCGCGCACCTGACCCAATGGCTTGACGGAACGGGAGCCAAATCAGGTTTGTCGGACCTGTCATGTCTATGTACGCATGTTGCACTGCAGGTCTTATTCAAACACTTTGAGGGATGCCATGCCACTCTGTGTAACGACATGCTGTTCCAACTGACCGCTGTTTTCATGGTCTGGTTTTTAGCGCCATTGGTTATGTGCGCAACGAGCTGGATCTATTGGCGCGCGAGTGGACCAGGTGTTCCGATCAGAAGCCGTTTGCTGGTCGCGCTGCATGGAATTCTGGGGACGCTTGTGTTCTCGATGGCATTCCTACTGGCGTACTTTGGAAAGGCCAATCCACATCTACGCGAGCCGTACATCCTGCTTTGGCTTTTGCCATTGACCTTCGTCGGTGTGTCACTTTGGTGCTTCAAAGGCCCGAAGCGTGCGCATCTGCTGCTCATCCCGCTGATGGCCGCAATGGCTTGGGCCGTCATCGTGGGGTACACCATCGTCGGCGACGGAAAGTGAGCGCTCGGATGCAAATGTTGAGCGACTGCATTTCATTTTGAGCTACGCCCGCTCATGGCCGCTACCCGACCTGCCCATCCTCAAACACCCGCAACTCCCCCGGCGCGAACTTCACCCAGGCCTCGTTGGTGGTGAGTGGCGCGGTCACCACCACCGCCACACGATCCGTGGGCGCGGCATGGTCCGCAAAGTTCACGCTCAGGTCTTCGTCGCTCAACGTCGCATGCGTGAACGGGTGCTGGCGCACCACGTGGTGCAGCTCGGTCGACGCATGCGCCCACAGCGCCTGGCCGTTGGACAGCAGCATGTTGAAGGTGCCGTGGCGCGCAATGCGCGGCAGCAGCTCGCGCAGCGTGAGCGTGAGTTCTGCCACGCTGGGCACGCTGGCGTGGGACTTGGCCAGCTCCTGCATCAGCCAACAGAACGCGCGCTCGCTGTCGGTGCTGCCCACGGGGCGAAAGCTGCCATGCAGGCGCGGGTGGAAGTCTTTCAGGTCGCCGTTGTGGGCGAACACCCAGTAGCGGCCCCACAGCTCGCGCACGAAGGGGTGGCAGTTCTCCAGCGCCACCCGGCCCTGGGTGGCCTTGCGGATGTGCGCAATGACGTGGCGGCTCTTGATGGGGTAGCGGCGGATCAGCTCGGCCACCGGCGACTCGCTGGCCGGCAGGTGGTCCACAAAATGGCGCAGGCCGCGTCCGCTGGCGTCGCCCTCGAAGAAGGCAATGCCCCAGCCGTCGGCGTGGTGGTCGGTGCGGCCGCCGCGCTGGGCGAAGCCGGTGAAGCTGAAGGTCACGTCGGTGGGCGTGTTGCAGTTCATGCCCAGCAGTTGGCACACGGTGGGGGTCTCCAGTTCAGGCGGTGGGGGGGTGACGGGGGTGCGGGCGCAGGCCCCAGGCGGCCCACAGGGCCAGGGCGCACAGGCCAGCCAGCATGAAAAAGGCCTCGTTGAAGGCCGCCACGCGGGCCGCGCTGGTCACGGGGTTGCTGAGCGTGTCGCCATGCGCGGCCAGGCGCCATTCGAGCACGATGCCGCACAGGCTGACCCCGGTGGCACCGCCCAGCATGCGCACGAAGTTGATCACGCTCGAGCCCTGCGGGATCAGCGCGGCCGGCATGCCGCGCATGGCGCCCAGGTTCAGCGACGGCAGGATGAAGCCCAGGCCGACCCGGCCCAAAATGGCCCAGGCCACCAGCAGGCCCAGGCTGGCGCCCAGGCCCACCGTGGGCATGAGCGCGAACGAGGCGGCCAGCAGCGCCAGGCCGGCGCTCACCAGCCGGTGCGTGGGCTGGCGGTCGGCCAGCCGCCCGACCACGGCAATGGTCACGGCCAGCACCACACCGGCCGGCAACAAGATGGTGCCCACATACGACGCCGACAGGCCCAGCCCGAGCTGCATGTACACCGGCAGCAGGTAGGTCGAGCCGAACAGCGCCGTGCCGTAAATGAAGGCCACCACGCTGCCCATGGCGAACTGGCGGTGGCCGAACAGCGCCAGCCGCATCAGCGGCTCGCTGCCGCCCGGGTGCCGGGCCAGGTGGCGCTGCCAGGCCACGAAGGCCAGCAGCGCGGCCAGCGCCCCGCCCAGCAGGGCCGCGGCCTGGCCCTGGCCGGGCCCGTGCAGGGCCACCAGGCCGTTGAGCAGGCACAGCGTGCCCGCGCTGCCCAGCAGCAGGCCGCGCCAGTCGAGCCCGGCGCCCTGGCGGTTGGCGGCCACGCCACCAGGGGCGCTGTCGGGCACGAAGCGCCAGGCCATCCACAGCGAGGCTGCACAGAACGGCAGCACCATGAAGAAGATCGAGCGCCAGCCGAACCAGTCCACCAGCACGCCGCCGATGCTCGGGCCGATGGCCGGCGCCAGCACCACGCCCATGCCGAACAGGCCGCTGGCGCGGCCCTGCTCGTGCGGTTCGAAGGCGCGCAGGATGATGATGGCCGGGATCGGCTGCACCACCCCGGCGGCCAGGCCCTCGGCCACGCGCGCGCCCAGCACCAGCGGGTAGTGGTTGGCCAGGCCGCCGACCACGCCGCCCAAAGCCAGCAGCACCATGGTGCCGGTGTAGGTGCGGCGGTAGCCGTAGCGCGCCAGCAGCCAGGGGGTGGTCAGCATGGACACGGTCATGGCCACCATGAAGCCCGAGGTGACCCACTGCGCGCGCTCCTGGCCCAGGGCGAAGTGGTGGCTGATGCCCGGAATGGCCACGTTGACGATGGTCGACGACATGATCGAGGCCATGGTGCCGATCATCACCGAGAGCAGCAGCAGCCAGCGGTAGCGCGGGCCATGGCGCGCGCGCAGCGCGGCCAGGGAGGCGGGAGGCGCGGGGGGCGACGCGGTCAAGGGCGTGGCCGGCAGGGGCGAATGCCGGGGGTCAGCCGCGCGGCTCGGACCAGAGCTTGCCGCCGGTGGCCCAGTTGTGGCGCGGCACGTCGGTGATGATCACGTCCACCGACTCGGGCGACCCGCCCAGCACCTCGACCGAGATGCGGGTGATCTCCTCGACCAGCTTCTTCTTCTGCTCGACCGTGCGGCCTTCGATCATTTCAACGTGGTAGGTGGGCATGGTGGGTGGGGTTTGAGGTCAAGAAGGAAAAAGAAAACAGAGGTCAAGCCGGGGCGGCAGCGCGGGCGCAGGCCGCGCACACGCAGGCCAGGCGCCGCGACTCGGGCGGGATGCGCGCCAGCAGCGCCTCGGAGAAGTCCACCTGCGTGCACCAGCACGGCGGCTGGGGCTGGCCAGTGGCCTTCTGCACCTCCATCGCGCACTGGTTGGCCTGGCCACACAGCGGGCAGCGGCTCGGGTCGGGGCTGGGGCGGGCGGTGTCCATGGCCCCGATTGTGGCGGCAAACCCGGTGGTTGGCAGCGGCCGGAACGGCCCAAGAAAAAGCCCGGCGGCACCTGGGGTGCTGCCGGGCAGGAACGGGGCGCACCCTCGGGCCGGTCAGGCCTTCGGGTGGCATGCGGGCGCTCAGGCGCTGGCCTTGACCTTCAGGCGCCAGGCGTGCAGCAGCGGCTCGGTGTAGCCGCTGGGTTGCTCCTTGCCCTTGAACACCAGGTCCAGCGCGGCCTGGAACGCGGCGCCTTGCGGGTTGGCGGCCAGGGGCTGGTAGGCGGCGTCGCCGGCGTTCTGCTGGTCCACCACGGCGGCCATGCGGGCGAAGGTGGCGCGCACCTGGGCC
>CAZKDU010000080.1:234-8169 GCA_964551485.1 uncultured Burkholderiaceae bacterium | reverse complement strand
ACCTGGCGCACAGCGATGTCGAGCTTGGCAATGAGCTGCTCGATCTGCTCCAGCTTGGACGGGATGTCAGTCACGAACAGCTGGTTGGTGCGTGCCTCGGCAATGGCACTGCCACGCTGGCTGAGGATGCGTGGCGCATTGCTGTTGATGCTGGCGCCGCCGATGGCCGTGCCCATGAGCTGGCGCGCGATGTCGGCGGCCTTGGTGTAGTTGAGCTGGAAGGCTTGGGTGCGCAGCGGCTCGATGGTCTGGATCGCGGCCTTGGCCTCCAGGTCCACCTTCTCCTTGGCGGCGATCTCTTCCTTGGGAGCCACCCACAGCACATTGCCGTTTTTGCGCACGCCCAGGCCCTTGGCCTGCAGAATGATGTCCAGCGCCTGGTCCCAGGGCACGTCTTTCAGGCGCAGGGTCACGGCGCCGGACACCGCATCGGAGGTGACGATGTTGAAGTTGGTGAAATCAGCGATCACCTGCAGCAGCGAGCGCACCTCGATGTTCTGGAAATTTAGCGACAGCTTCTCGCCGCTGTAAGAAGGGCCCTGGGTCAGGCGGTTCGGATCGACCTTGACCGGCCGCACCTCGACCACGAACTGGTTGTCGCTCTGGTAGGCCGAGTGCTCCCAGGTGCCGCGCGGCTCGATCACCACGCGCACGCGGTCGCCCACCTGGGTGGTGGTCACGTTTTGCACCGGCGTGCCGAAGTCCGACACGTCGAGGCGGCGGCGCAACCCCTCAGGCAGCGAGGACTTAAGGAACTCGACCACCAGACTCTGGCCCTGCTGACGGATGTCCACCCCGACCTGGTTGCTGGCCAGGTCCACCACCACGCGTCCGGCGCTGTCGGCACCACGGCGGAAATCCAGGTCACGCAGCGGCAGGGTGTCGCGGTTGCGGCTTTCGGCAAAAGCAGGGGCCACCGCCTTGGTGGGGGTGACCAGCGTCAACGGGTCGAGCACCACCAGCAGCGACTTGCCTTGCAGCTGGGCTTTGTAGGTGGTGGCCTGTTTGAGGTTGAGCACCACACGCGTGCGCTCGCCGGCCTCGATCACGCTGACCGACTTCAGGTTGCCCTGGTTGACTTCCACCGCCGAGCGGCCCATCTTGTTGCTGACGCCAGGGAAGTCCAGCGCGATGCGGGCCGGCGACTGGATGGAAAACCCTGCGGGTACCGCATTCAGCGCCTCGCTGAGGTCGATGCGCACCACCTCGGCACCCGCTTGCATGGAACCTGTCACGGCCTTGATGGCCGGCTCGGCCCAGGCCATGCAGGCGGCGAGCCACAGGCTCAGGCCCAGCAGCCAGCCGCGCCATGGCACGTGGCCCCGGATGTGTCCTGTCCCAACGCCAGTGTTCATTTCGACCTCTCTTGCAGCTGCAGCCGGGACGTGCGCTCGATCCATTCGCCGGCGGCGTCCTGCACGATCTCGCGCAGGCTCAGCTCGGTTTCGCTGATGCGGGTGACACGCCCGTAGTTTTGTCCCATGTGGTGACCCACCGCCACCTGGTAGAGCAGGTTGTCCACCTTCACCAACGCCACCTGCTGCCCCTGGCGCAGCAGGGTGCCCACCATGGTCATGGAATCCAGCGGGAAGGATTCGAGCGCCTCCTTGCGGCGCGACATCTCGGGCGTGATCAGGGCGGCGCTTTGGGCCGCCTGCCCGGTGTCGCGGCGCAGGGCCTGAGCCAGCTTCAGGCTGCTGAAGGGCTCGACCGCCCCCTGCTGGGTGTAGGTTTGCGGGATGAATTGGGTGGGCGCCGGGATCGGGGGCACGGCTGGTTTGATCTGGCTGCGCTGTTCGGCCATCCATTGCTGCAGCTCGTCATGGCCGGTGCCACTGCAACCGGCCAGCCCCAGCACCAGGGCACAGCCCCCAGCCACCATCCAGCGGGCGCTCATTTCTTGGCTCCTGCCAACGCCTTGCGCTGGGCCTGCACTTCGTCGGCGTCCAGGTAACGGAAGGTCTTGGCGGTGGCATCCATGGTCAGCGCGCCATCGCGCGCCGGCGCCACGGCCAGGTTGTTCAGGGTGACGATGCGCGACAGGTTGGCCACGTCGGCGGCAAAGGACCCAATGTCGTGGTAGCGCCCGGTCACGCGCACGGCGATCGGCAACTCGGCGTAGTACTCCTTGATCACCACCTGGCCAGGGCGAAACAGCTCGAACTGCAGGCTGCGGCCCAGGCCAGCCTGGTTGATGTCGGACAGCAGGGCGTCCATCTCGGCCTTGCTGGGCAGCTGCTTTTCCAGCTGGGTCACGTACTGCAGCACCTGCTCGCGCTGCTTCTTGAGCGCTTCCAGGTTGATGGCCTGGGCCAGCTTCTTGCGGTAGTCCTGGCGCAGGGCCTCTTCCTTGGCCCGCTCAGTCTCGAGTGAAGCACTGGCATCGCTGAGCCAGACGAACCACAGCGCTACCACCACCAGGGTGCTGAGCAGGCCCAGCACCAGGTAGCGCGGCAGCGGCGGCCAGGACGACGGGTCGTTGCGGTCCAGCCCGCGGAACTGCGCCTGCAGCCAGGCCTGGGCGGCCTGCAGGCGGGCGGGGGTGCGTGCGGCGGAAGCGGTGGCCATGGGGATCCTCAGTTCTTGCCCGGGGTGGACGCCGGCACAGACGCCGGGACCGAGGCGGGCACACCGGCGGCCGGCGCCACAGACTGAGCCGGCCCAGCCACAGGCCGGCGGTTGTCGCTGGCCCGCACCAGGCCCACGCGGATCGTGAAGTTGGAAACACGGCGCTGGTCACGCGGGCTCAAGGCCACGCTGGACGCCACGATCTCCACCAGCTCCGGCCGCTCCAGCCAGGGGCTGTTGTTGGTCAGGTTACGCAGCAGCTCCGACACCCGCTCATTGGACTGGGCCACGCCCTGCAGCGAGACCTGCAGGTTCTCCTGTTTGAAACCGGTCAGGTACACGCCGTCGGGCAGTTGCTTGACCAGCTCGTTGAGCAAGTGCACCGGCTGGTTGCGGTCGGACTGCAGGTCTTCCACAGCCTGCTGGCGCGCACGCAGGGCTGCGATCTCGGCCTGCAGCGTGGCAATGTCCTTGATCTGCTTTTCCAGCCGGCCAATCTCGGTCTGCAGGAAGGCGTTGCGGTCTTGCTGGACCGAGATCTGCCCCTCGAACCACAGGTAGATGGCGCCCGACAGCAAGGCCCCCACCAGCACGGCTCCGCCCAGGGAGGCATTGAACAGGTCGCGCCGGCGCTTGCGCGCGGCCTCGCGGTGCGGCAACAGGTTGATCAGGATCAAGACCCGAACCTCCGCATGGCCAGGCCACAGGCCGTCAGGTAGGAGCTGATCTCGCGCCGCATCTTCTTCTCGCGCACCTCGCTGCCGATCTGCATGCCGTCAAAGGGGTCGAGCACACTGCAGGAGAACGAGGTCTGGCGCGTCACGGCCTCGGCCAGCCCGGGCAGGGCCGCCGAACCACCGGCCAGCAACACCCCGTGCACCTTGCTGTGTGGGGTGCTGGTGAAAAAGAACTGCAGCGCCCGCGCCAGCTCCTGGGCCAGGCTGTCCACATACGGGGTGAGCACCTGGACAGTGAAGTCTTCAGGCAGGTCACCGCTGCGCTTCTTGGCCTCGGCCTCTTCCAGGGCAAACCCGTACTGGCGCACGATCTGCTGGGTCAGCTGGGCCCCACCAAAGGCCTGGTCGCGCTCGTACACGACGTCGTCGCCGCGCAGCACCTGCAGGCTGGTGGAAAAAGCCCCCAGCTCGAACACGGCCGTGGTGTCGGTGTTCTTGCGTGCCATGCGGCCGATCACGCGCAGGGCGGCGCGGCTGGCGGCATAGGACTCTACATCCAGCACCACGGGCTTCAGGCCTGCGGCTTCGGCCAAGCCCTGGCGGTCCTGCACCTTTTCCTTGCGCGAGGCCGCGATCAGCACCTCCACGTCGCCGGGGGTGGCGCTGCTCGGCCCGGTCACGCAGAAATCCAGGCTCACGTCGTCAAGCGGAAACGGAATGTACTGGTTGGCCTCGGACTCGACCTGCACCTCGAGCTCGGCCTCGGACAGGCCACCGGGGAGGTGGATTTTTTTGGTGATGACGGCCGCCGCCGGCATGGCCATGGCCACGTCCTTGGTGCGGGCCCCGCTCTTCTTGACCACACGGCGCACAGCCTCGGCCACCTCGTCGAATTTTTCCACATTGCCGTCGGTGACCCAGCCACGCTCCAGCGTCTCGACCGCACAACGCTCCAGCACCAGGGCACCCGCCTTGTCACGGCCCAGTTCCACCAGCTTGACGCTGGAGGAACTCACGTCCAACCCCAGCAAGGGGGCTGGCTGGCGACGAAACAATGCATCCCACAACATGGCGATCCCCGCGTACGTTGGCTCCGTGGCCAGCCAAATGACTTGTGAATTATTTGGCGACGATACTATCAGCAAGCCTGCGGTTGCCGCCACCCTTGCGTCGTCGCCTGCGGGCTGGCGCAACCCTTGCCGCTTTCCACCCTATATCGGCAGCCGAACGGAAAAATTTGGCAAAGCCCCGATTTTTATAATGGTCCGGCCTGGCTTTGCAGGTGACCTCGCAGGTGTGTATGCCCAGTCGAACCCCTCCTCCTCCCGCACCCAAGCGGCCCCGGTCCTTCTCCGAGCTGCCCGACTGGGGGCAAAAGGCCCTGCGCTACGGGGCCTGGGCGTTGGGCATCGGCACGGCCGCCGGGGTGGCCGGCGCGCTCATGGTGGTGCTGGCCCTGGCCGTGGCCTACCCCAACCTGCCGGACATTGCCGATCTGTCGGACTACCGGCCCAAACTGCCCTTGCGCGTGCTCTCGGCCGAGGGCCAGCTGCTCGGTGAATTCGGTGAGGAGCGGCGCAGCCTGACACCGATCAAGGACATCCCCGCGGTCATGAAGAACGCGGTGCTGGCCATCGAGGACGCGCGCTTCTACCAGCACGGCGGCGTGGACTACATCGGCGTGATCCGCGCCGGCCTGTCCAACGTGGGCCACGCCAAGAGCCAGGGGGCTTCCACCATCACCATGCAGGTGGCGCGCAACGTCTACCTGTCCTCGGAGAAGACCTACACCCGCAAGATCTACGAGATCCTGCTGACCTTCAAGCTCGAGCACCTGCTGACCAAGGACCAGATCCTCGAGATCTACATGAACCAGATCTACCTGGGCAACCGCGCCTACGGTTTTGCCGCCGCGGCCCAGACCTACTTCGGCAAACCACTCAAGGACCTCAGCATCGCCGAGGCGGCCATGCTGGCCGGCCTGCCCAAGGCGCCCTCGGCCTACAACCCCATTGCCAACCCCAAGCGCGCGCGCGCGCGCCAGCTCTACATCATCGAGCGCATGGAGGACAACGGCTTCATCACCAAGGACCAAGCCGAGCGCGCCAAGAACGAGGAGCTGCGGCTGCGCAACAGCAGCGGCAACGGCGCCGACAGCGGCCGCATCCACGCCGAGTACGTGGCCGAGACCGTGCGCCAGCTCATGCACGCGCAATACGGCGACGAGGTCTACACACGCGGCCTGAACGTGTTCACCACCATCCGCGCGGCCGACCAGGTGGCCGCCTACCGCGCGCTGCGCCGCGGCATCATGGACTTCGAGCGGCGCCAGGTCTACCGCGGCCCCGAGAAATTCATCACCCTGCCGAGTGACCCCAAGGAGCAGGACGACGCCATCGACGACGCCCTGGTCGAGCACCCCGACAACGACGACGTGATGGCCGCCGTGGTGCTGGACGCCGACGCCCGGCGCATCCGCGCGGTGCGCCAGAACGGTGAGGCCATCGACATCACCGGCGAGGGTCTGCGCCCGGCGCAGTCCGGCCTGTCGCCCAAGGCGCCGCCCAACATCCGCATCCGCCGCGGCGCCGTGATCCGCGTGGTCAAGACCCCCAAGAACACGTGGGAAATCACCCAGCTGCCCGAGGTCGAGGGTGCCTTCGTGTCGCTGGACCCGCGCGACGGCTCGGTGCGCGCCCTGGTCGGCGGCTTCGACTACGAGAAGAACAAGTTCATCCACGTGACGCAGGCCTGGCGCCAGCCCGGCTCCAGCTTCAAGCCCTTCATTTACTCGGCCGCGCTGGAAAAGGGCTTCACCCCGGTCACCGTCGTGCTAGACGAGCCGCTGTTCTTCGACGCTGGCGTGACCGGCGGCCAGCCCTGGGAGCCGAAGAACTACGACGGCAGCTTCGACGGCCCGATGAGCCTGCGCCGCGCGCTGGCCAAGTCCAAAAACATGGTCTCCATCCGCGTGCTGCAAGCGGTCGGCACCCAGAGCGCACAAGACTGGATCGCCCGCTTTGGCTTCGACCCCGAAAAGCACCCGCCCTACCTGACCATGGCGCTGGGCGCGGGCTCGGTCACGCCCATGCAGATGGCCACCGCCTACTCGGTGTTCGCCAACGGCGGCTACCGCATCAACCCCTACCTAGTGACGCGCGTCACCGACCAGAAGGGCAAGGTGCTGGCCGAGGCCCAGCCCAGCCCGCTGGATGAGGCCGCGCGCGCCATCGAGCCGCGCAACGCCTTCGTCATGGACAGCCTGCTGCAGGAGGTGGCGCGCTCGGGCACGGCCGCACGCGCCCAGGCCACACTCAAGCGCCCCGACCTGTACGGCAAGACCGGCACCACCAACGACTCCAACGACGCCTGGTTCGCCGGCTTCCAGCCGACGCTGGCGGCCGTGGTCTGGATGGGCTACGACACCCCGCGCAAGCTCGGTGACCGCGAGACCGGCGGCGGGCTGAGCCTGCCGATCTGGATCAGCTACATGGAACAGGCCCTCAAGGGCGTGCCGATCTACGAGCCCCCGGCGCCCGAAGGGGTGGTCAACGTCGGGGGTGACTGGATGTACGAGGAGTACGCGCGCAGCGGCAGCGGTGTGAGCAGCCTGGGCATGAACGATCCCATGCCACCGGGCGAAGGCACGGCCCCTGCCCGCTCCACCACGCCGGAGGAACGCCGCTCCATCCTCGACCTGTTCCGCAACTGACCCGGCGCATGGGGTGGCGCGGAACCGGCCTGTTGCGGCTGCCCGGCCGCCACAACACCGTCAGCAGGGGCAGCACGGGCTCGCGCATGCCGCGACGGCGCCACACGGGTCCTGCGGCAGCGCACCATGCGCGCCACGCGAGCTGGCTCAGGCGGTGAAGCGCAGCGGCTGGCCAGCCTGGGCGCTCGCGTCGCGCGAGAGGCTGGCGAAGAACTCGCCCGCGCCCTTGGTGTCCTGCCAGGCCTGGCCGTCGAACCGGTAGTGGTAGCCGCCGGAGCGCGCCGCCATCCAGACCTCGTGCAGCGGCTTCTGCAGGTTGATCACGATCTGGCTGCGGTTGGAGAACGTCAACGTGACCATGCCGCCCACGCGCTGGTTGTCGATGTCGGCCTCGGTGTCTTCGTTGATGCGGTCACAGGCCAGCTCCACGGCTTGAAGCAACGCCTCGGCCTGGGTCATGAATTCAGGGTCAGTCATTACAATTTCTGCATGTCGAGTCTTCCCCAAATTCTAGTCAGGGCCTGTGCCCTTGCCGCCGTTGGGGTGGTGCTGGCCGGCTGTGGACAGAAAGGGGCCCTGTACCTGGCCGCCCCGCGCAACAGCCAGGCCGCCAGCGCACCGACCGCGCGCCCCACCCCATCCACCGACAACCTGAGCCCCCTGTCTCCCCCCGCCGAATGAACGCTGCTGCCCTGCCCGGTCAACCCCATGTCGCCTACCGGGGCGATCACCTGTGCCTGGAAGACGTGCCCCTGGCCGAACTGGCCCGGCAGCACGGCACGCCGCTGTTTGTCTACTCCAAGGCCGCCATGCTGAGCGCGCTGGCCGCCTACCAGCGCGGCTTCGCCGGGCGCAACGCCCGCATCTGCTACGCCATGAAGGCCAACTCGTCGCTGGGCGTGCTGCAGGTCTTCGCCCAGGCCGGCTGCGGTTTCGACATCGTCTCCGGCGGCGAGCTGCAGCGCGTGCTGGCCGCCG
>CAZKDU010000080.1:0-224 GCA_964551485.1 uncultured Burkholderiaceae bacterium | reverse complement strand
TGATCTTCTCGGGCGTGGGCAAGACCCGCGCCGAGATGGCCCAGGCCGTGCAGGCCGGCATAGGCTGCTTCAACGTGGAGAGCGAGGCCGAGCTCGAGGTGCTGAGCCAGGTGGCGGCCGGCCTGGGCCAGCGCGCGCCGGTGAGCATCCGCGTCAACCCCAACGTGGACCCGCAGACCCACCCCTACATCTCCACCGGCCTCAAGGGCAACAAGTTCGGCATC
>CAZKDU010000079.1:8187-8394 GCA_964551485.1 uncultured Burkholderiaceae bacterium | reverse complement strand
GCACGCCGCCAAAACCAGCTTCCGCGTCGGCCACGATCGGCAGGAAGTAGTCGACGAAGTCCTTGTCGCCAGGGCCCACGCCACGCGACCACTGGATTTCGTCGGCGCGTTTGAAGGTGTTGTTGATGCGGCGGACCATGGTCGGCACCGAGTCGTACGCGTACAGCGACTGGTCGGGGTACATGGTTTCAGAGGTGTTGCCGTCGG
>CAZKDU010000079.1:0-8177 GCA_964551485.1 uncultured Burkholderiaceae bacterium | reverse complement strand
GGCGACTTGCCAGCCCGACAGGTACACGGCTTCCAGGCCAGCCTTGGCCTGCTGCATGGCTTGACCGGCGGTGATGGCGCCGAAGGCGTTGACGTAGCCCTTCTTGGCACCACCGTTCACCTTGTTCCACAGCGTCTCGGCGCCACGCTTGGCCAGCGTGTACTCGGGCTGCAGGCTGCCACGCAGGCGCACCACGTCGGCGGCGCTGTAGCCACGCTTGACGAGCTTCCAACGGGGATTTTCGGCCCAGTCTTTTTCGAGGGCGGCGATTTGCTGTTCGCGGGTGAGTTGCGTCATGAGATCACTCCATGGTTGATTAAAGGCGGAAGGGGCGGCAGCTAGCGTTTGCAAGATGGATGCCGATGACTGAACTGTAAGTCTTCTACAAGACCTTGGGGGGCTCTTATGTCTTATATAAGAGCAAATTATATCACCATAAAAAACAACAACTTACCAACGCGATTCCTCAATGCAAAAAATTATTTCTTGTATTGAGAAAAATTTCTGCGTCGCAGCAATTCAAATTTTCATATTAAGAAAATACATTCAGGATTGCTGATGGCCAACCCCCGTCATGCACCACGGCCCAGCACCCAGTCCCCACTGTCGATCACGGGCCGGCCCAGCACATGCACCGGCTGGATCTCGTAGACCAGGCACACCAGCCAGCGCGAAGCCACCCAGACCCGCACCTCGCGTTTGCGGTACTCGTCGCTTTGCTGCGGGTACACGGCCTCGATCTCGTCGAGCACCGTCTCCAGCGCCGGCTCGATCGCGTACACCTCGCCCAGCACTGGCGTGTCGCCCTGCAGGCGCAGGCCGGGGTAGCCGCCGAGGTGGTACAGCGTGCCCGGCACATGCGCCAACCCCACGAAACACGGCACAGGGTGCAGCCGTGTGATGTCGTTGGCCTCGCCACGGCGCAGGGTGCCGTAGACGAACACGTGGCGGGAGGGGGTGTCTGGTTCGTGCATGATGCTGCGGCCGCCTGGGAGAATGCGCGATGCCCACCCTGGGCCGCGCCGATTCATCAAGTCTAGAACCTGGAGTCCTGCCGCCCATGAACCGCTGGCTCGCCTGCGCCTGCCTGGCCCTGAGCATGGCACTGGTTGGCAGCTACGTGGCCCTGTCCAAGCCGCTGCTCGCAGTGCTACCGGTGTTCCTGCTGGCCTGGCTGCGTTTTGCCATCGCGGCACTGGCCATGCCGCACTGGCTGCGACCGGGGCCGGGCGAAGCCCCGGTCACCGCGGCCACGCAGCGCCTGCTGTTCCTCGAAGCCCTGCTCGGCAACTTCCTGTTCTCGCTGTGCATGCTTGGCGGCATGCGCCTGACCAGCGCCGTGGCCGCCGGCGTGATCCTGGCCACGCTGCCCGCGGTGGTGGCCCTGCTTGGCCGCTGGCTGCTGCACGAACCCTGGCCGCCACGCTTGCGGCTGGCCCTGGCCTGCGGTGTGCTCGGCCTGGGCCTGCTGAGCCTGACCAGTCCAGCCCCGGGGGCTGGGCCCACCGGCGCTGCCCTGCCCGGCTGGGTGCAGCGCTGGAGCGAATGGCTCGGTGGCCCGCAGGCGCTGGGCCACCTGCTAATGCTGGGTGCGGTGCTGTGCGAGGCCGCATACGTGGTGATCGGCAAGCGACTCACGCAGGCCCTGGGGCCGCGCCGCATCACGGCCTGGATCAACCTCTGGGGCCTGATGCTGATGACGCCGCTGGCGCTGTGGGTGCTGGTCTCACCGGGCCCGCTGCTGCTGGCCCCGGTGACGGCCACACAGACCCCCTGGCTGCTCGCCGGGCTGGTGTTCTACGCACTCGCGGCCAGCATGTGGACGGTGTGGCTGTGGATGACCGGCCTGCGTGGCATGGACGCGGCCCAGGCCGGCGTCTTCACGGTGCTGATGCCGGTGAGCGCCGCTGCCGTGGGCGTGGGGGTGCTGGGCGAGCCGCTGGGCATGTGGCAGGCCCTGGCGCTGGGCCTGGCCCTGCTGGGTGTGCTGCTGGCCACGGTGCCGGCACGGGCTGGTCAGCGCAACCGCTGACGCCCTAGGCGGCGCAGGTTCAGACCAAGGGGCCAGCGCTGATCACCATGCCGTCGGCGTCGGCGTAGAGCCAGTCGCCCGGGCGCACCCACACGCCCTGGACCTGCACGGCCACGTCGGCCTGGCCCTGCTGCCGTTTCTCGGTGGGCAGCGGCATGGCGGCCAACGCGCGGATGCCCACGGCCTCGCGCGCAAGCTCGCCCACATCGCGCACACAGCCGTCGATCACCACCCCGGCCCAGCCGTTGCGTGCGGCCGCAGCCGCGAGGTTGCCACCGAGCAGGGCACGGCGCAGCGAGCCGCCACCGTCCACCACCAGCACGCGGCCCTCGCCGGCGGAGTCCACCGCGGCCTTGACCAGGGTGTTGTCCTCATGGCATTTGACCGTCACCACCGGACCACAAAACACCGTGTGCGCACCGAAGTCGCGGAACACCGGGGGCAGCACGCGGAACTGGCCGCTGCCATCGTTCTTATGGGTGTCGCACAGGTCGCAGGTGGCAAAGCGGGGCATGGAGTTGGAAGCGCTGGAGGTCATGAGGCACGCTGAAAAAAGTCGATGAAAACGGCGCGTGCCCAGGCCTTCGGCAAACCCAGCAAGGGCTGACTGGCACACACCACACAGCATGTATTTTGACAAGCCACACACGCCCCTGGCCCATCACCTCGACAGCCCCTCTGAAACACCCCATCAAAAAAGCAACATTTCAGAGGAGAAAAAGGGCTTTTCCGCTTGGAAACGCGGTTCTTCTCCATTAGCATGCGCTTTGCCAGTGGAGACGCAGTGTTTCGCTGGTGATTAATCCACTCCAGAAGGACATTCAATCATGGCAACTGCAAAGAAAGCTCCGGCGAAAAAAGCCGCTCCGGCCAAGAAGGCTGCTCCCGCCAAGAAGGCGGCGCCGGCGAAGAAGGCCGCCGCACCGGCGAAAAAGGCCGCGCCCGCCAAGAAGGCCGCCGCACCGGCCAAGAAAGCCGCTCCTGCGAAAAAAGCTGCTCCCGCCAAGAAGGCTGCTCCCGCCAAGAAGCGCACCCCGAACGCCGCCTTCATGAAGGCCCTGACCCCAAGCGCCGCCCTGGCCGCCGTGGTCGGCGCCACCCCGCTGCCGCGCACCGAGATCGTCAGCAAGCTGTGGACCTACATCAAGAAGCATGGTCTGCAGGACAAGATCAACAAGCGCCTCATCAACGCCGACGCCAAGCTCAAGGAAATCTTTGGCAAGGCCCAGGTGTCGATGTTCGAGATGGCTGGCCTGATCGGCAAGCACGTCAAGTAAGACACCCCGGTCAGCGCCCAGTACGCTCGCCAGCAAGCCGGCCTCGCGCCGGCTTTTTCTTTGCCCAGACCCAGAATAAAAAAGGCCTGCAGCCCTTTTCCTTGCTGGTGTCGGCGCTATGGTTTCTGTAGCGATGTGATGCGAATGCCCGTCAGCGTGGCACGCGGCGTGAGGGCCTCAGGCGACTGCAGCACCTCGATCAGCGTGCCCTCGGAGCGGGCCAGCGCGGCGCGCAGAGCGCCGGCGAATTCGTGGGCACGTGTGACGCGCTCGGCCGCATAGCCATGGGCGCGCGCCAGCGCGCAGAAGTCCGGGTTGTGCAGGCTGGAGCCACTCACACGCCCCGGGTGCTCGCGCTCCTGGTGCATGCGGATGGTGCCGTACATGCCGTTGTTGAGCACCACCACGATGGTCTTGGCGCCATGCTGCACGGCGGTGGCCAGCTCCTGGCCGGTCATGAGGAAGTCGCCGTCGCCAGCCCAGGTCAGCGCGGTGCGGCCCGTGAGCAGCGCGGCCGCGATGCCGGCCGGCACGCCATAGCCCATGGCCCCGGCCGTGGGCGCGAGCTGGGTCTTGTGCCCGCGCGCCAGCCCGGTGTAGCGAAAACCACGGTGCAGCCAGGCGGTGAAGTTGCCCGCCCCATTGCTCAGCACGGCATCGGCCGGCAACTGCGCCTGCAGCTCGGCCACCAGTGCGCCCGGGTCCACCACACCGCTGGCCCCGTCCTCGTGCAGGCCAGGCAGCGACGGCGCGCGCAGGTGCGCCAGGTAGTCGGCATGGGCGGCGGCGGCCCAGTCCTGCCAGGGCAGCGTGGACGGGGCGCTCAGCACCTCCAGGCTGCGCGCGGCCGCACCCATGCCCGTACACACGGCCAGGTCGGCCTGGTAGACGCGGTTCAGCTCCTCGGGGCTGGCGTGGAGGTGCACCAGCATCTGGCGAGGGCGCGGCGCCTCCAGCAGGGTGTAGCCGCTGGGGGTCATCTCACCCAGGCGCGGGCCGATGGCCAGCACCAGGTCGCAGTCGCGCAGGCGCTGGGCCAGGCGTGGGTTCACGCCAATGCCCACGTCGCCCGCGTACAGCGGGTGGTGGTTGTCGAAGATGTCCTGGAAGCGGAAGGCGTTGGCCACCGGCAGTTGCCAGTTCTCGGCAAAGCGCTGCAGCGCCTGCGCGGCCTGCGGCGTCCAGCCGCCACCGCCGGCCAGCACCATGGGGCGCTCCGATTTCAATAGCAGCTCACGCAGGCGCCGCAAGGCCCCGGGGTCGCTCCAGGCCTCAACCGGGGTGACCCGGGGCAGCGCCTCGGCTTGCACGGCCTGGGCCAACATGTCCTCGGGCAGCACCAGCACCACCGGACCAGGGCGGCCGTTCATGGCGGTGGCGAAGGCGCGCGCCACGTACTCGGGCAGGCGGCGCGCGTCGTCGACGCGCTCCACGCGCTTGGCCAGGCCCTTGGTGCCCGGACCGAAGAAGGCGCTGAAGTCCAGTTCCTGGAACGCCTCGCGGTCGCGGGTGTCGCTGGCCACATCGCCCACCAGCAGCAGCATCGGCGTGGAGTCCTGGAACGCGGTGTGCACGCCAATCGCGGCGTTGGTGGCACCAGGTCCGCGCGTCACGAAACACACCCCGGGCCGTCCGGTCAGTTTGCCCTGGGCCTCGGCCATGAAGGCCGCACCGCCCTCGTGGCGGCAGGTGACGAAACGGATGCGCTCACGCTGCACATGAAAGCCGTCCAGCGCCGCCAGGTAGCTCTCGCCCGGCACACCGAACACATGGGTCACGCCCTGGGCCACCAGGCACTCCACCAGCAGATGCCCTGCGAGTTTGCTCATGGCTGGATTGTGCCGCGCCGGGCGCCGGGCGCCGGGCGTGGGGCAGGCTCAGGCGGTCACGGCGGGGCGCGCGACCGCAACGCCGGTGCGCCGCCCCACGCCCACGGCCGCACCGACACTCAGCAGCAGCACCCCCCCGGCGCCGGCCAGCGTGGCCGCGTACCAGCCGCGGTCCATGAACAGGCCGAACACCAGCGGCGACAGCGCAAAACCCACGTCCAGCCCCGAGTACACCAGGCCATAGACGCGCCCGGTCGCACCCCTGGGTGTGGCGCGTTTGATCATCATGTCGCGGCTGGGCCCACCAATGCCCACGGCAAAGCCGGTGAGCGCCAGCACCCCCATGGTCCCGAGTGCGCCCAGCCAGCCAGTGGCGCACAGCAGCATCAGGCCCGCGCCCGTCGCCATGCACCAGGCCACCACACGGTCGCTGTGCGCCGTGCGGCCCGCCACAAAGCCGCCGGTGAACATGCCCACCGCCCCACACAGCATGTAGCCGGTGAGCACCAGCGTGGCGGCCTCGAAGCTCACGCCATGCACGGCCTTGAGGATGGACACCGAGAAGCTCTGCACCACCGCCAGCGTCATGGTGGACAGCAGGAAGAAGGCGAAGCACCACCAGACCACCGGCAGCCGCACAAAGCCCAGGTCGCTGCCCGGCGTGGCCTCGGGCGTGCGCGCCACCACCACCGTATGCAGCCGCCCGCGCTGCCAGAACAACAGCACCAGCACCAGCGCGTACAGGCCCGCGGCCAGCAGGTAGGCGGTGCGCCAGCCCCACAAGGCCCCAAAGCCCGCCAGGAACACCGGCGCCGCAGCCCAGCCCAGATTGCCGGTGAGCCCGTGCACACTGAAGGCGTGGCCCAGCCGCTGGGGCGACACGCGCTGGTTCAGGATGGTGAAGTCGGCCGGGTGGAACGGCGCATTGCCCAGGCCGGCCAGCAGCGCCACTCCCATGAGCCCGGCGTACCCCCGCACCTGCGAGGCCAGGGCGCAGGCCAGCATGAACACCGTGATGGCGAACAACAGCACCGGGCGGGCACCCAAGCGGTCCACCACGAAACCCGCCAGCGCCTGGCCCGTGCCCGACACCACAAAAAACGCCGACATCAGCAGCCCCAGCTCGGCGTAGCTCAGGCCGAACTCCTTCATGAACACCGGGAACAGCGGCGGCAGCAGCAGGTGCGCGAAATGCGAGCTGGCGTGGGCCAGGCCCACCAGGCCGATCACGGTGGCGTCCTGGCGCAGCGGTGCGGCCGCGGGTTCGGGCAGGGAGGCAAGGCTTGCAGTGGTCATGCCTTCATGGTAGGGTGCCCCCGAGGTTTCCGAAATGCACAGAAATGACAATTTCTGTCGAATTTCAGCCACCACCCTGTCCCTTGTGCCCCGCTACGTCACCGCCGCGCCCCACGCCATGAGTTCACCACACCCACATGTGCCCGTGCCCTTGTCTGTGGGAGACACCACACCTTATGAGCCCACGCCCCAGCGACCAGTGCGCAGCCGCGCGCGCAGCATGCCGGCCGACGCCCATTTCGAGCCGCACCAGCACGCCTGGGCCCAGCTCGCGTACTGCGCCAGCGGCCTGATCCAGGTCAACGTGAGCACGCCCGGCGGCGCGGCCACCGCACGCGACAGCACCACCATCGTGCCACCCTCCCGCGCGGTCTGGATCCCACCCGGCGCGCTGCACGCCGTCACCGTGCTGGAAGCCGCCGAGCTGCGCACCCTGTACATCGAGGCCCGGGCCCTGCCTGCGAGCTGGCAGCAGCCGCGTGTGCTGGTGGTCTCGCCGCTGCTGCGCGAGCTCATTGAGGCACTGGATGGCTGCGGCCACGACGCACTGGCGGCGGCGCGCGAACAGGCCTTGATGGCCCTGCTGCTCGACGAGTTGACGCGCGCCGACACGCAGCCCTTGGGCATTGCGCTGCCCCGCGACAAGCGCCTGCGTGCGCTGTGCGAGGCCGTGCTGCGTGCCCCCGCCGAACGCGCCTCGCTGGCCGAATGGGCCAGCGACATCGGCGCCAGCGAGCGCACCGTGGCGCGGCTGTTCCGCACCGAGCTGGGCACCGGCTACCAGCGCTGGCGCCAGCAGGTGCTGCTGGCGCACGCCCTGCCCATGCTGGCCCAGGGCCGCCCGGTCGGTGAGGTGGCGGCGGCCAGCGGTTACGCCAGCGACAGCGCCTTTTCCGCCATGTTCCGGGCCGCCATGGGCCAGAGCCCGAGCCAGTTCCAGCAGGGCGTGCTGCCGCGCTGAGCAGTCTCTGGCCACGCCACCTTCGCCCGCACGCCCATTTACTGCCGCAGCCTCTTTCCTTTTTCTTCCATTCTTCCTTTTCCTCCTGTGTCTGCTCTCATGCCCCCTCCCCTGTTGCGCAGCGCCCTGGTGCTGGGCCTGCTCTCGGCCATCGGCCCGTTTGCCATCGACATGTACCTGCCAGCCCTGCCTTCGATCGGCCAGAGCCTGGGCGCATCCATGGGCGCGGTGCAGGCCAGCCTGATGGCCTTCTTCATCGCACTGGGCATCGGCCAGGTGGTCTATGGCCCGCTGTCGGACATGCTGGGGCGCAAGCCACCGCTGTGCGCCGGGCTGCTGCTGTTCGCGGCCGCCAGCGTGGGCTGCGCCCTGGCGCCCGACATCCAGACCCTGGTGGCGCTGCGTTTCGTGCAGGGCCTGGGCGCCTCGGCCGGCATGGTCATCCCGCGTGCCATCGTGCGCGACCTGCACACCGGCCACGAGGCCGCACGCCTGATGTCTCTGCTGATGCTGGTGTTCAGCGTCTCGCCCATCCTGGCGCCGCTGTCGGGCAGCTTCCTCATCGAGTGGGCCGGCTGGCGCGCCGTGTTCTGGGCCGTGACCGTGGCCGCCGTGCTGGGCCTGGGCCTGCTGGCCACCGGCCAGCCCGAGACACGGCCAGCGGCCGAGCGCCTGGGCAGCAGCGTGGCCGGCGCGCTGCGCGCCTACGGCCTGCTGCTGCGCGACCCTGACCTGCTCGGCTTTTTCGGCCCAATCATTCCTGTAAGACGGCCCGGTTGGGA
>CAZKDU010000078.1:0-8407 GCA_964551485.1 uncultured Burkholderiaceae bacterium | reverse complement strand
CAGCGCGTCGAGCAGCAGGCTGCCGCGCTGCAGGTGTTCAAGCACCCGGCCCGGTGTGCCCACCACGATGTGGGCACCATGCGCCAGCGTGGCGGTCTGGCCGCGCAGCGGCACGCCGCCGCAGAGTGTGACCACCTTGGTGTTGTCTTCGGCACGGGCCAGGCGCCGCACCTCGGCCGTGACCTGGTCGGCCAGCTCGCGCGTGGGGCACAGCACCAGGGCCTGCACCGCGAAGCGGCGTGGGTTCAGGTTGGCCAGCAGCGCCAGCCCGAAGGCGGCGGTCTTGCCGCTGCCAGTCTTGGCCTGGGCGATCAGGTCGCGGCCGAGCAGGGCGGGCGGCAGGCTGGCGGCCTGGATCGGTGTCATCTGCGCATAACCGAGCCGCTGCAGGTTGGCCAGGGTGGTGGGGCTCAGCGGCAGGCTGGCAAAGCGGGTGTCGGTGGCGGGGGCAGGGTGGTTCACGGGCAGGGCAGGGGCAAGAGTGGGAGGGCGGGTGCCGTGGTGCGGTGGCCGGGCATGACCGGGGGTGGGTGGGGCCGGTGGTGTGTCAGGGGCGTGAGCCGCAGGCCGGGGCGCTGGCATGGCCAAACCTCCAAGCCTAACAGGCCAGGGGCCGGCCGCGCGCCGGTGGCTGCCAGCCGCGGGGCGGCATCATCCCACTCCAAGAGCCGGTGGCGCGCCAGCGCGGTCCCCGGCCCGGCCGCGCACCACTGGCCGACGCTCTAACATAGCGCACCTGCCCAGGCTCCCTGCGCGCCCATTGCCTTGCTCATTGCTCCGCCCCTTTCCCCGACCCACCGACCCTCTGAAGACGCTCCCTCCATGACCTCCATCCAGTGGTTCCCCGGGCACATGCACCTCACGCGCAAGACCATCGCCGAGCGCGTGAAAGACATCGACGTGGTCATGGAGGTGCTGGACGCGCGCCTGCCCGGCTCCAGCGCCAACCCGCTTGTGGCCGAGCTCACCGGCCACAAGCCCACGCTGAAGCTGCTCAACAAGCAGGACGTGGCCGACCCTGCGCGCACCGAGGCCTGGCTGGCCCACTACAACACCCGGCCCCAGACCCGGGCCCTGGCGCTGCAGGCCAGCGACGCGGCCGCCGCCCAGCGCCTGGTGGCCGCCTGCCATGCGCTGGCGCCGGGGCGCGGCAGCATGGACAAACCCATGCGCGTGCTGATCTGCGGCGTGCCCAACGTGGGCAAGTCCACGCTGATCAACGCCCTGACCCAGAAGCGCCACGCCAAGACCGGCGACGAGGCCGGCATCACCAAGCTGGAGCAACGCATCGCCCTGGCCGAAGATTTTCTGCTGTGGGACACGCCCGGCCTGCTGTGGCCGCGCATTGCAGTGGTGCAAAGCGGCTACCTGCTCGCCGCCAGCGGGGCTGTGGGGCGCAACGCCTACGACGAGGAGGTGGTGGCGCTGGAACTGCTGGCGCGCCTGCGCCTGCACTACCCGGCGCTGCTGGTGGCGCGCTACAGGTTCACGCCCGAGGCACTGGCCGCGCTGCGCGACGACGAGCTGCTGGAGGCCGTGGGCCGCCAGCGTGGCGCACTGCTGGGCAAGGGCCGGGTCAACCTGCAGAAGGCCGCCGAGGTGGTGCTGACCGAGTTCCGCAACGCCACGCTGGGCCGCATCACTCTTGAAACCCCGGAAGAGTTCGCCCAGTGGCAGGCCGAAGCCGCGCAGCAGGACGCCGAGCGCCAGGCGCGCCAGGAGGCGCGCGCCGCGGCCCGCAAGAAGAAGGGTTGAATTGGCCGCCGGCCCTTGCCGGATATTGACAAGTTGCTATCAAATCAGGAGCAATTTCCTGAGGGAGCGGCCGGGCCGTGAACCTCGCCATGCCTGCGTGCATCTCTGCACACCCGCACGCAAGCACGCAAGCACGCAAGCACGCAAGCACGCAAGCACGCAAGCACGCAAGCACGCGACGCCGCCATGTGATGTGTCCTGCCGTGCTTTGCCTGTGCTTGCCTGTGGCCCGCCGCACCCCGGACACAGAACCGCCCACCCCCGTGTGAACGGGGGTGGGCGGTGTGGGGCGCCAATGGGGCAGGCGCCCTGCCTGCAGCTGTCACCCGCCCCCCAGGCGGGGCCGCGGTTGGCTCAGGCCGCTCGGGCGCCGGTGTGGATCAGGGTGCCCACGTGCTCGCCGCGCAGCGCGGCGGTCAGTCGGCCCGGCACCAGGCCGTTGATGAGCTGCACGCGCTGCAGGTGGCGTGCGTTGGCCATGATGTCGATCAGCGCGCGGTCGAAGGGCAGGGGGCCGGTCTGCCGGGCCAGCTCGGCCGTGCTGGTCTCGCGGATCAGCTGGGCCTGGCTGCCGCCGTCGGCGTGCGGGTCTGCGGTGTGCACGCCGTCCACGTCCTCGACGAGGGTCAGGCCGGCCGCGCCGAGCGCGTCGGCCAGCAGGAAGGCGCCCACGTCGGCCCGGTGCAGCGGGATGCGCGAGTCCGGGAACTCATGGTGGTGGTAGGGCGGGAAGGCGCTGCCCACCACCGCGCGGGCCGCGGCCAGGTGGATGGCGAGCTGGCTGGCCACGGTGGCGTGCTCGACGTAGGACACGCCCTCGGGCGCCAGCAGCGACGCCAGCATGTGGCCGTTCTGGCCGGCCTCGCTCGCGGCCAGCGGCGCCAGCGAGCCGACCGGCAGGCCCAGGTCCAGGCCCACGCCGTAGAGGTGGCGGGCGCGGATGCCGGCGCCGGTCAGGATCAGCAGGCGGTGCTCGGGCAGCAGCTTGCGGATTTCTTCGACGATGGGCAGGATGGCGTCGGCGCCGCGGTCCATGATGGAGCGCCCGCCGATCTTCACGACCTGCAGCCAGGGCAGCAGGCGGATCGGGCGCCGGCCGGCCACGGGGCGGGTAAGGCTGCCGTCGAGCAGGGTCTGGCGCGCCAGCGGCGACGCCACATGCTTGGTGGTGGAGTTGGTCATGGCGTGCTGCTCCTCAGGCCGCGGTGATGATGGTGCCCACGTGCTCGCCGGCGAGCGCGCGGGTCAGGTTGCCGGGCACCAGGCCGTTGACGACCTGCACCTGGCGCACATAGCGGGCGGACTTGAGCAGGTCCAGCACCGGGAACTCAAGGATCGAGTCCTGCAGGCCCTTGGCCTTCATCTCGTCGACCGAGATCCTGGGGATCAGCGTGGCGCCCTTGTCGGTCTTGGGGTTGGCGGTGTACAGGCCGTCCTCGTCCTTGACGTAGATCATCTGCTTGCAGCCAAACTGCTCGGCCACCAGGAAGCAGCCCGCGTCGGTGCGGTAGGGCGGGATCACGCCCTCGGCCGCGGGGCGGATCCACAGGCCGTAGGGCGGCATGCCGCTGAAGATCACGGCATTGACCTCGGCCAGCCTGAGTGGCACGGCCGACATGCCGGCGCCGCCCACCACGGGAATGCCGTGCTGGGCGAGCAGCTGGCCCAGGATGGCGGCGTTCTGGTCGGCCACCGAGGCGCCGAGCTGCGACAGCACACCGGCAGGCAGGCCCAGGCCGGCGGCGATGGAGTAAAGGTGGCGCGCGCGGGTGCCGGCGCCGGTGCCGATCAGCAACTGGTGCTGCTGGCGGGCCGCCACGATCTCGTCCACCAGCGGGTAGACGGCGGCGCGGCCGCGGTCGATGAAGCTCTGGCCACCGACCTTGATCACGCTGGCGTTGGGCAGGATGCGGAAATCGGCGGCGGTCTCGGTGGCCGCCAGAAGCTGGGCATCGGTCAGCGACCGCTGCATCAGGAGCGCTTCGAGCTCCGGGGTCGTGTGGGTCATGGGGGTCCTTTCGTCGTTGTGGCTGCGCGGGGCAGAACGGCGCGAAAGGTAACCCGGGGCGTTGTATAGGTTCAACCACAGCGGGGCAGGCCTGTGCCCGTGGTTGGGGTGGCAACGGGGCCAGGCGGTTGTTTGCGCGCGGCCGTCTGCGTGCAGCGCCTGGCAGGCTTGGGGCGGGGGCGGTGGTCAGGCGATGGGGGCACCCTGACCGCCAGGCGCCATGTGTGGCCCCGGCCTCAGCCCGCCTTGGCCACGAGCGGCAGCGCCGCCGGGTCCACACACTCGCCACGCGCCCAGACCTCGCGGCAGGTGTGGGCCAGGCGCTCCAGCTCGGCGTCCTGCGCGTCCAGCTCGGCACGCAGCCGGGCGATGTCGGCGCGCCGCTGCGCCAGGCCGGCCAGCACCTGCGCCTGTGGGAACGCGGCCGGGTCGGCGGCGAACAGCGCGCGCAGGTGGTCCAGCGAAAACCCCAGCCGCTGCGCGAGCTGGATGAACTGCAGGCGCTTCAGCGCATCGGCCCCGTACTCGCGGTAGCCATTGGCGCCGCGGCTGCTGGCTGGCATCAGGCCGCTGGCCTCGTAGAAGCGGATGGCCGAGGTGTTGACGCCCACCTGTCTGGCAAGTTCACCGATGCGCATGGGGCCCTTTGGCATTCAAGCTGGCTGGCATCTTAGGCCATGTGTGTCGTGAGCATCTGCTGGCCAGGCGTGATGGTCGGCACCCCGGCCCCGCGGCCGACTGGCCCTGCAGGCCAGCCGGGCCCGGCGCCTGCGGGTGTGACGGGGTGCATCACCTGATGAGAGGATGAAATCGGCCTGCAGCCCTTGCGGAATATGGCTTTATTGCTATAAATAGTGTAGCAATGGCGCTGTGTGGCGTGTGCGGCAGGCGGGCCCGGGTCGCGCCGCCACACCCGGTTGCACCTGGCCACCGTTTTCATGCGTTCGCGCCAGACCCTGGTCTGGCCGCTTCACCGGGGCTTGGGCCACCGAGGGGGCAGGCTCAGGGGCTGGCCTCGGCCTGCACCGCCCACACCGCATCCCCCACACGGATGGGGCCGCTCTCCAGCACCCGCGCCGTCATGCCGCCATGGCCACGCATGGCGGCATAACCGCCGGGGCCAATCGTCTCCTCCATGCGCGAGCAGGGCTGGCAGGGCCCCACAATCTCCAGCAGCGCCGCACCCACACGCACCTGCGCATTGCGCAGCGCCACCAGGTTGATGCCCGACACCACCAGGTTGCGCCGCAGGCCCGCCACGTCCACCCCCGGCACGCGCGCCAGCGCCGCGATCACCGGCAGGTGTTCGAACTGGATCAGCGTGACCTGCCGGGTGGAAAGCTCCGCCTCGCCGCGCTGGCCCAGCCGGTCGTCTGCCAGCCCGATGCGCGCCAGCGCCACGGTTGCCTCCACAAGCCGTGCCGGCTGCCGCGAGCCGCTGCGCACCACGATCGCCTCCACCCGGCCCGCGATGTGGGGCGGTTTGAGCAGGTCGCGAAGGGTTTTCATGGGCCGTGTGTGGGGGATCGGGGCTTAGAACGAGGTGCCGGGTTCACTCAAAAACGCCAGCTCTTCCGCGGTGGACACCCGGCCCAGCACCGCGTTGCGGTGCGGGTAGCGGCCAAAGCGGTCGATGATGGCTTTGTGGCGCCGTTCGAAGTCCAGGTTGTTTTCCAGCCCGGGCTGGGAGAACAGCTCGATCGCTTGCGCATGCACAAGAGCGGATTCGCTGTGCATGTAGGGCATGTAGGCAAACACCCGCTGTTCGGTGGGCAGGCGGCGGTCCAGCCCGCTGGCCACCAGCTCCTGCGCCAGCACCAGGGCCAGCGCGTCCTGTGCAAAAGCGCGGGGCGTGTCGCGGTACACATTGCGCGAGAACTGGTCCAGCACCAACACCTCCGCCAGCCGCCCCTCGGGCGTGGCGCGCCAGGCAAACAGCTCACACCGTGCCGCAGCCTCCAGCGTCGCGCCGAATCGGGTGCGGATGGCCTCGTCCAAGGCAGCGTCTTTGGCGAAGTGTTGCTTGGGGGTTAGCTCGGTAAACCAGAAGTGCAGGATGGTATTCGGTTCCATGAATCAGAATGGCAGTTCATCGAGCAAGTGGCTATTCCTGTAGGCGAGGTGTGATTCAAGATGTACTTCCACCATATATTTGCCTGTGTCTAACCGCTGACCCACATTCACACGGAGTCGTTTGGCTGGGTCAATAAGTCTTTGTGGCAAATGACGGATGATCATTCCGTTTGAATCCTTCACAAAGAGTTCGCACTCAACCAGCTTTCCATCTCTTCTTGGAGCGAACTGAATCAAACAACTATCCGGCAGCAGATCCACGCCTTTGACATAGGTGTATTCGCTCTGAAAAATTCCGACCTCAGTAACTGTCCTAATTCTTGATCGCAACGAGACATCGGCTTCTGGATAACTATTCAGTAGTGTGTGTCGCTCTGCTTCCGAACGGCAAAGAATGAAGCGTAGATGTTCATTTAGGTACAACGGAGACGTAGTCAGAACCTCAGCGCATCGTGCTTTTACAATGTTGTCCCGCTCACTCTGATTAAAGCTTCCTTCGTGAAACACTTTGTCGAACTGAATTGAATCGAAAAATTCTTCTGATCCATCAAACCGAGTTTGTGGGGATTGCATATTTCCATTGGAGAACTGCGTTTCTTGCAAGGTCAATACAGTTTCGGCCGAAAACACTAACATGTACAGAACAGGAACGTGATTGGTAGCTCCTTCGTAGCATTCGTTTACCTTCCGAATTCCTTCAACCCGGTACTGGGTTGGCGTTCTTGGGCGGAAATATAGTCTTGCAAACTTGTGTGCGTCTGCTCGCCTCGCAATCACCTCAGCGGGTGCCACGTCATCATGAGCCGTCTCGGCGGCATCGTCACGTGAGAATAACGCGCCGCTTTGCAATATGCCCGTTGCGTTCGTCAATGACGCGTGATGAAACAGGTACTTAGGCCACTTCCGACGATAGTTGTAGGCTGTCGGTACTGATAGTGAATCACACCACTTGGCTATGTGGATTTGAGCCTTTTCAATTGAAATTCCCACAGCCTAGTCAACCTGTTGTAGTTGACGTTTCTTCTTCAGAAAGGTCGTCAGAAAGTTCAATTCCAACAGATCGCTCCCCAATTTTGTTCGCAAGTTGAACCGCATGAGCATAGGGAAGAGAAGCAAGAAGGCCCAGCAAATATTCGGAGGCATTCTTTGCTTCCCCTACGAGTCGGGATTCGACTAGAGGGCCATTCATCAGCATCACCCAAGCTTCATAGAGTTCATCAGAAGTGACAGTGATGCTGGTGTCGTTTTCGGAGATGGTGAACTTCAGATCGTTCTCAGCTGTAACGACAGCAATAAATGGAGACTTGTTTGCAATCGTCTTAAATTGCCCGGAAGACTCACTGCAAATTTGTCGAAGATCCTCTAACAACGCATCAAAGTTTCGTCGATAAGGTTTGCTCATGAACGCCAACTTGTGTTCTGGAGAACCTATGTCAGCTTCGAAGTCATGAATGTAAATTGGAATGGGGAGGTCGCCCAGGTAGCGTTCCATTAGAGGTCGAACGTCTTCCCAGTTAAGGCCACCGTTACCACAACCCAATCTAGGGAAAGAAATTTCTCTGATCCCTCTAGATTCGTAATTTGCAACAAATTTTGCTAATCCGGCTTCTATATAAGCTAACTTCGATGGGTATCTCCAATGCTCTTTTGTTGGAAAATTTAATACCCATTGATTTGCCCCGCGCCAAAGCCAAAGCTGTCCAACGCTGAATTGGTTATTTTCACAGAGCTTTTTGTACGCCTTGAACATCTCCGGATACTTCTCGCGAAATGCATGCGCCAAGCCTTTTCCCATAACGCCGACAGTGTTTACTGTGTTCACCACAGTCTGCGCTTGGGAGTCTAGGATGCTTGATTGAATGAACTGCAACATTTCAGAAGTAGGTTGGGTGAGCTATTTTGCCCAACTATCCTTCAACCCCACCGCCAAGTTGAATACGGGCTTACCAGCCGCGTGATCCACGCGATCCGCCACAAAGTACCCATGCCGCTCAAACTGAAACTTCTGGTCTGGCGCAGCGTTGGCCAGTGATGGCTCCACGATGGCCGTGACCACTTTCAGGCTGTTGGGGTTCAGGCTTTCCAGGAAGTCTTTGCCGCCCGCGTCGGGCTGGGCCTCCACAAACAGGCGGTCGTACATGCGCACTTCGGCATGCACGCCGTCGGCGACGCCCACCCAGGTGATGGCGGCTTTCACCTTCACGCTGTCGGCGCCGGGGGTGCCGCTCTTGGTGTCGGGCACCACGGTGGCCAGCACTTCGGTGATCACGCCATTGGCGTCCTTGTTGGCGCCGGTGCACTCGATCACGTAGCCGCCCTTCAGGCGCACCTTGTTGCCGGGGAAGAGGCGCTTGTAGCCCTTGGGGGGCACTTCTTCAAAGTCTTCGCGCTCGATCCACACTTCCTTGCCGATCTTGAACTGGCGCGGGGCGGGTTCGGGCTGGCCTTCGGGAATGGCGGCGTGGGGCAGGGCGGGCAGGGTGCAGTCTTCGGTGTGGCTGTCACTGCCAAACACCTCGGCCCAGTTGGTCAGCACCAGTTTCACCGGGTCCAGCACGGCCATGCCGCGGT
>CAZKDU010000077.1:0-8470 GCA_964551485.1 uncultured Burkholderiaceae bacterium | reverse complement strand
ACCCTCATGAAGGGCCAGCCCCTGGCCTACAACAAGGACAATCAGGAAGACAAGGAGCCGCTGTTCGACACGGTGGACACCCTGAAGGACACGCTGCGCATCTTCGCCGAGATGATCGGCGGCCAGCCCGACCCGGCCACGGGCGCCAAGCAGGGCGGCCTGCGCGTCAACCCCGCGCCCATGGAGCAGGCCGCGCAGCGCGGCTACGCCACCGCCACCGACCTGGCCGACCACTTGGTGAAGAAGGGCCTGCCCTTCCGCGACGCCCACGAGGTGGTGGCGCACGCCGTCAAGACCGCCCAGGGCCAGGGCGTGGACCTGGCGCAGCTGCCGCTGGCCACGCTGCAGCAGTTCCACCCTGCGGTGCAGGCCGACGTGTTCGAGGTGCTGAGCCTGCGCGGTTCGCTCAACGCCCGCAACACCTTGGGCGGCACCGCACCGGCCCAGGTGCGCGCCCAGATCGCACGCCACCGCGCCCGCCTGGGCTGAGCCCCCGGCCCCCTGGCCAGGCGACATGCCGGGGCCAGAACCGGCCGCCCGGCGCGCCGCCTGCGCCCGGACTCGGGGTCGGGATCGGGGTCCGCTGCGTCTGCTGTTGGCGACCCAAGCGCCCGCCCCGGGCTCAGGCCAGGCAGACGCCGAACTCCTGCAGCGCCGGCACGAAGTTGTCGTTGTCGTGGCCGTCGCGCGTGAGCTTGAGCAGGGCGAAGCGCTGCAGCGGCGTGAGCCGGGCCCAGCGCTCCTGCGTCGGCGGCACCACCCCGCGCTCGCGCGCCAGTCGGTCGACCCGGTCCGGCACCTCGTCGGCCTGGCGCCAGGCCGGCGCCGGGTCCAGCGCCACCGCCTGGGCTGGCTCGCCCGCACGCGCTTCAATCAGCTGGCGCAGCCGCGCGCCGTAGGCCCCGATCTCGCCGGGGCTGGCACAGGCCGCCTCCACCAGTTCACGCCGCTCAGGGGTCGAGAAGCGCGACCACTGGCGCAGCGTGAGCTTGACGCCGCAGTGGTCGAGCTTGAAGCGCACCACCATCGGGATGCAGCGCAGCGTGCCTTCGAAGTCCTTCTCGAAGTTGAAGATCGTCAGTCCGTCCATGGTTTCGTTGTATTCAGCGTGACACGTCGAGAGCCACGCAAGGAGTGCGCCACCCACCATGCACCAAAAAAGTGCGCCGAACCGGGCCAACCGCCAGCCCGGCCGGCCCACGAAGTTGCGGGGTTTTGCGACCTTTTGCCTGTTGCCCGCCGCCCGGCTCTGGCACACTTGGGGCCCATGAACGCCACCATGTCCCTGCCCGTCTGGTCCGACGACCTGGCCCTGAACGAGCCCACGCTCGACGCCACCCACCAGGAATTCATGCAGCTGCTGCGCTCGTCCTACATGGCCACCGACAGCAACCGCCTGGAGCGCTTCCAGCGCCTGCTGGCCCACACGGTCGAGCACTTTGCGCAGGAAGACCGCTGGATGCTGGCCACCGGCATGGACGACGACAACTGCCACTCGACCGAGCACGCCACCATCCTGGAGACCATGCGCGAGGTCGAGCGCCGTGCCATCGAGGGCGACCTGAGCTTCATCCCGGTCATGAACCAGGCCCTGGCCGAGTGGTTCCCGGGCCACGCCAAGACCAAGGACGTGGGCCTGACCTCCTACCTGCAGGAAATCGGCTTCGACACCCGCGCCGAGCAGCTGACCCAGCCCGACGCCGCGCTCAACGCCCACGGCGGCTGCGGCACCAACCACGCCTGCAGCTGAGGCGGCCGCACCCGCCTGCCGCCCCCTGAACCGGGGGCCGGCCCTCTGCCCACTTCCCCGCGGCCCGAGGGCCTGTTATGGTGCAGGCCTGCTTCGAGGGGGCTTGCATGACCACAGATGGGCGCCGCACCGTCCGCCGGCTCGCGCTGGCGTTGTTCACGTCCTGCCTAGCGGCCGTGCCGGCCCAGGCCTTCCAGATCGTCCGCTTCTCGCCCCAGGGCGAGGTCAGCCAGGTGCGCCAGGTGGTGGTGCGCTTCGACGAGCCGGCCACCCGCTTCGGTGACGCGCGCGCACCGGCCCCGCTGGCCCTGCGCTGCGACGACAGCGCCGCCAGCCAGGGCACTGGGCGCTGGAACAACGAGCGCGAATGGGTGTTCGAGTTCGCGCGCGACCTGCCGCCGGGGGTGCGCTGCACGGCCCAGCCCGAGGGCCCGCTGAGCGCGGTCTCGGGCCAGGCCCTCAAGGGCCAGAGCCGCTTCGCGTTTTCCACCGGGGGCCCGTTCGTCAGCCAGCTGCACCCCGGCTACGGCAGCGTGGACGAAGACCAGGTGTTCGTGCTGCAGCTCAACGGCCCGGCCACGCTGGCCAGCGTGGCCGCCCATGTCTGGTGCCAGAGCGACAGCCTGGGCGAGCGCATCCCGGTGAAGCTGGTCGACGGCCGGCTGCGCGACGAGGTGCTGCGCCACCAGCGGCTGGACAGGCTTGCCGCCCGGGAACCGCTGCGCGTGGTGACGCTGGCCTGCCAGCGCACGCTCACGCCGGGCAGCAAGGGCCAGCTGGTGTTCGGCGCCGGCGTGGCCACGCCCAGCGGCGTGCTCAACAAGGTCGAGAAGCGCCTGGACTTCCAGGTGCGCGAGCCCTTCAGCGCCAGCTTCAGCTGCGAGCGCGAGAACGCCCAGGCCGCCTGCCTGCCGCTGCGCCCGATGCGGCTGGCGTTCAGCGCCCCGGTGGCGCGCGCCGCGGCCCAGGCCATCGTGCTGAAGTCGGGCACACAGCGCTGGCGCCCCGACTTCGGCGAAGACGGCGAGGACGGCGGCGGCGACCGCTTCGTCAGCAGCGTGCGCTTCCAACCGCTGTTCCCCGAGCAGGCCCAGTTCACGCTGGAGCTGCCCAAAGACCTGCGCGACGACGCCGGCCGCACGCTGCGCAACGCCGACCAGTTCCCGCTCCAGCTGGCCACCGCGGCCATGCCGCCGCTGGCCAAGTTCGCGGCCGCGCCGTTCGGCATCGTCGAGCGCTTCGCCGAGCCCGGCCTACCGCCGCTGCTGCCGATCACGCTGCGCAAGGTCGAGGGGCTGCCGCCGGCCCAGGCCCTGCAGGTCGGCGGCGGCCGCGTCAACGACCTGCAGCCGCAGAGCGACGCCGACATCATCGCCTGGCTGCAGCGCGTCAAGCGCTACGACAGCTTCTTCGTGCCGCGCCCGCAGGCCGCGCGCGACGTCCAGGGCGCGCTGCCGCCGCCGATCGGCGACAACGACCAGGACGCGGTGCAGTCGCGCATGGTGTCGCTGCTGCAGGGCCGGGCCGGTGTCCAGGCGCTTCAGCTGCCGGCCCCGCAGGCCGGCGACCCGCGCCCGTTCGAGGTGGTCGGCATCCCGCTGGCGCCCGGCTTCCATGTGCTGGAGGTGGCGTCGGCGCGGCTTGGCGCGGCCCTGCTTGACGAGAAGTTCGGCACGCCACGGCCGTTCTACGTGCGCACCTCGGTGCTGGTGACCAACCTGGGCGTGCACTTCAAGCTCGGGCGCGACAACGCCATGGCCTGGGTGACCACGCTGGACAAGGGCCAGCCCGTGGCCGGCGCGCGGGTGCAGGTGTCGGACTGCCGCGGCCGGCTCACCGCCAGCGGCACCACCAATGCCCAGGGCGTGGTCTACCTGGACAAGGTGCCATCCGAGGCACCACGCTGCGGCGGTGGCCAGGGCGCCGGCGATGGCGACGAGGACTACCGCAACGCCTGGTTCGTGAGCGCGCGCCAGCGCGGCGCCGACGGTGTGGAGGACCTGGCCTTTGCCTGGAGCGACTGGCAACGCGGCATCGAGCCCTGGCGTTTCAACGTGCCCACCAGCCGCGAGGCCACGCCCGACGTGCGGGTGCACACGGTGCTCGACCGCAAGCTGCTGCGCGCCGGCGAGACCGTGTCGATGAAGCACCTGATGCGCCTGGAGTCGCGCACCGGCTTCACGGCACCGCCCCCGGGCCCGGGCACGCTGACCATCACCCACACCGGCACCGGCCAGACCTACCGCCAGCCGCTGGCCTGGCGCAAGACCGCCACCGGCGGGCTCAGCGCCGAGAGCAGCTGGCAGATCCCGCCGGGCGCCAGGCTCGGCAGCTACGACCTCACGCTGAGCCAGGGCGACGGCGCCAGCGGGCGCAGCTGGGGCAGCGGCAGCTTCCGCGTCGAGGAGTTCCGCCTGCCGGTGCTGCAGGGCCGGGTGGCGGTCTCCGGCAAGGGCCCGCTGGTGGACGTGCGCCAGGCCACGGCCGACGTGCAGCTCCACTACCTGAGCGGCGGCGCCGCGGCCCAGCTGCCGGTGCGCGTGTCTGCCCTGGTGCGCGCGCGGCCCATCGCGTTCAGCGACTTCGACGACTACAGCTTCAACCCGCCACGCCAGGACCGCAACGCCGTCAGCGAAGCGTTGGAGGAAGAAGCCAGTGCCAGCCAGGACCAGACCGTGGTGGCCAACCGCCTGCCGGCCACGCTGGACAAGAACGGCACGGCCCAGGTCGTGCTGCCCAAGCTGCCGGCCTCGCCGCAGCCGCAGGACCTGCTGGTCGAGGCCAGCTACAACGACCCCAACGGCGAGGTGCAGACCCTGCGCGGCAGCAGCGTGCTGTGGCCGGCCTCGGTGCTGGCCGGCATCAAGGCCGAGAGCTGGACCTCGGTGAAGCAGAAGGCGGTGTTCCAGGCGGTCGCGCTCGACCTGACGGGCAAGCCGCAGGCCGACGTGCGGCTGGCCGTGACCGCGGTGGCGCGCACCGTCACCAGCAGCCGCAAGCGCCTGGTCGGTGGCTTCTACAGCTACGACAACCAGACCACACTCAAGCCGCTGGGCACCGTGTGCTCGGGCCGCAGCGACGCGCGCGGCCTGCTGGCCTGCGAAGCGCGCATCGAGCAGCCGGGCGAGATCGAGCTGCTGGTGACGGCCACCGACCACGCCGGCAAGGCCATCCAGGCCGCGACCTCGATCTGGGTCACGCGCCAGGACGAGCAGTGGTTCGGCGGCGACAACCACGACCGCATGGACGTGCTGGCCGAGAAGAAGCACTACGAACCCGGCGAGACCGCGCGCTTCCAGGTGCGCATGCCGTTTCGCCACGCCACCGCGCTGGTGGCGATCGAGCGCGAGGGCGTGATCGCCACCCGCATCGTCGAGCTCAACGGCCGCGACCCGGGCTTCGACCTGGCCATCGAGCCCGGCTGGGCGCCCAATGTCTACGTGAGCGTGCTGGCGCTGCGCGGGCGGCTGCGCGAGGTGCCGTGGTACTCCTTCTTCACCTGGGGGTTCAAGGCCCCGCGCGAGTGGTGGACGGCCTTCTGGCACGAGGGCCGCGAATACGTGGCGCCGACCGCGCTGGTCGACCTGGCCAAGCCTGCCTACCGGCTGGGCATGGCCGAGATCCGCGTGGGCCAGGCGGCGCACCAGCTCAAGGTGGCGGTGAAGGCCGACAGGGAGAGCTACCCAGTGCGTGGCCAGGCCCAGGTCACGGTCAGCGCCACGCGGCCCGACGGCAAGCCGGCCGCCAACGCCGAGGTCGCGCTGGCCGCGGTGGACCAGGCGCTGGAGGAGCTCTCGCCCAACACCAGCTGGAACCTGCTGGAGGCCATGCTGCAGCGCCGCGCCTGGGGCGTGGAGACCTCGACCGCGCAGATGGAGATCATCGGCCGGCGCCACTACGGCCGCAAGGCGGTGGCGGCCGGCGGCGGCGGCGGCCGCGCGCCCACGCGCGAGCTGCTCGACACCCTGCTGCTGTGGAACCCGCGGCTGCAGCTCGACGCCAACGGCCAGGCCCGGGTGACGGTGCCGCTCAACGACGCGCTGACCAGCTTCAGGATCGTCGCGGTGGCCGATGCCGGCGCCACGCTGTTCGGCACCGGCCAGACCCTGATCCGCGCCACCCAGGACCTGCAGCTCATCAGCGGCCTGCCGCCACTGGTGCGCGAGGACGACCGCTTCCGCGCCCAGGTCACACTGCGCAACACCACGTCGCGGGCGATGAAGGTCGAGGTGACGCCGCGCGCCACGCTGCTGGACCCGCCGGCGCCGGGCCGCCCGAAGCCGGCGAGCACCCCCTTGGGGGGCAGCGACGCACACGCAGTGGCGAGCGCGGGGGCCTTGTACCCGCAGACAGTCGATCTGGCGGCGGGTGCGTCGACCGAGGTGGCGTGGACCGTCACCGCGCCGGCGCAGCTCGCGTTCACCCGCGCCGAAAGCATCCTGTGGGAGATCCAGGCACGCGAACTGCTGCCGACCGGTGCCAGCGGCCCACCGGCGCGCGACGCGCTCAAGGCCAGCCAGCGCATCGTGCCCGCGGTGCCGGTCACGGTGCAGCAGGCCACGCTGGTGCAGCTCGACGGGCCGTTCAGCCTGCCGGTGCAGGCACCACCCGACACGCTGGCGCTGGACGGCGTGCCGCGCGGCGGCCTCAAGCTCAACCTGCAGCCGCGCCTGGCCGACGGCCTGCCCGGTGTGCGGGACTGGTTCCTCAACTACCCGTTCACCTGCCTGGAGCAGAAGGCCAGCAAGGCCATCGGCCTGCGCGACGCCAAGCTCTGGCAGGCGCTGGCCAGCCAGCTGCCCAGCCACCTGGACGGCGACGGCTTGGCCCACTACTTCCCGCCGAGCGGCGGCGACAGCCGCAACGGCAGCGACACGCTCACCGCCCACCTGCTCGCGGCAAGTGCGGAGGCCAGCGCGCTAGACCCCACCTTCACCCTGCCGGTCGAGAGCCGGTCGGCGATGGCGCGCGGCCTCATTGCGTTCGTGGAGGGCCGCATCAGCCGCAACACCTGGAGCCCACGCAAGGACCTGGACCAGCGCAAGCTCGCCGCCATCGCGGCGCTGGCGCGCCATGGCCAGGCCCGGGCCGGCATGCTGGCCAGCCTCACGCTGGCGCCCAACCAATGGCCCACCGACGCGCTGCTGCACTGGGTCGAGATCCTGAAGCACGTGGCCGACGTGCCGCAGCGCGACGAGCGCCTGAAAGAGGCGATGCAGGTCCTGCGCGGGCGCCTCAGCTTCAACGGCACGCGCCTGGGCTTCAGCACCGAGGCCGACGACCATGCATGGTGGCTGATGAGCAACCCCGACACCAACGCCGCGCGGCTGATGCTGGCGGTGCTCGACGACCCCCGCTGGAAGGACGACATGGGGCGCCTGGCCACCGGCCTGCTGGCGCGCCAGCAGCGCGGCGCCTGGGGCACGACCACCGCCAACCTCTGGGGCAGCCTGGCCATCGAGCGCTTCTCCAAACGCTTCGAGTCCACCACCGTGACCGGCAGCACCAGGGCCGCGAACGGCGCCGCCACGGTGAGCACCGACTGGGCCAAGGCACCGGCCCCCAGCCTCGTGCTGCCCTGGGCCAAGGGCAACCCACCCGACAGGCTGACCGTGGCGCACCAGGGCAGCGGCAAGCCCTGGCTCACGCAGCAGTCGCTGGCCGCGGTGCCGGTGACCGCGCCGTTCAGCGCCGGCTACCAGATCCGGAAGACCCTCACCCCGGTCGAGCAGGCGGTCAAGGGCCGCTGGCGCAAGGGCGACGTGGTGCGTGTGGCGCTGGAGGTCACCGCCAGCGCCGACATGACCTGGGTCGTGGTCAGCGACCCGATCCCTGGCGGCGCGACCCTGCTCGGCAGCGGCCTGGGCCGCGACTCCGGGATCGCCACCGCCAGCGAGAATCGGCCAGACGGCGTGTGGCCCACCTTCGAGGAGCGCAGCTTCGAGGCCTGGCGCGGCTACTACGCGTTCCTGCCCAAGGGCACGGTGAAGGTCGAGTACACCGTCCGGCTGAACAACGCCGGCGACTTCGCGCTGCCGCCCACCCGCGCCGAGGCCATGTACGCGCCCGAGGTCCACGGCGTGCTGCCGAACGCCCGCTTCCAGGTCGAGAACCCATGACAAAACGGCCGCCAGCCCTTGCCGCTGCGGGTTGGGTTGCTGCTGTTTTGATAGCAGCCTGGCCGCTGCGCGCGGCTGCGCTGCCGGGCTTCGACGACGTGCGTGCGGCCTGGCGCCCGTCCGACACCCTGGTGCTGGACCGCCATGGCGAGCCGCTGCAGCGCCTGCGCACCGACCCCACGGCGCGGCGCGGCCAGTGGGTGGCGCTGGCCGAGGTGTCGCCCGCGCTGCGCGAGGCCATGCTGCGCTCGGAAGACCGGCGCTTTCACGAGCACAGCGGCGTGGACTGGCGCGCCGTCTCGGCCGCGGCCTGGGCCAACCTGTGGCACCAGAAAACGCGCGGCGCCTCCACCCTGACCATGCAGCTCGCCGGCCTGCTCGACGAGGACTGGCGCCACGCGCCCGGCGGGCGCAGCGTGGTGGCCAAGCTCGGCCAGGCCGTGGCCGCCGAGCGGCTGGAGCGCAGCTGGCGCAAGGACCAGATCCTGGAGGCCTGGCTCAACCTGGTGCCGTTGCGCGGCGAGCTCGTGGGCATCGACGCGCTCAGCCGCACGCTGTTCGGCAAGGCCCCGCACGGGCTGGACGCACGCGAGTCGGCCGT